>NZ_JAKJJW010000014.1:0-90004 GCF_025669985.1 Brachybacterium atlanticum
CTCCGCACCGTTCAGGACATGCTCAACGCAAGACCCCGAGTGGTCCTCGACGGGGCTACTCCCAGTGAGACACTCGAAGAACTGATCACCACAGTCGCACTCACCGACTGAACCGGCCTTCTCGATACCGGTCGAGATCTGCCTCTCGATTCCTGAAGGATCCCGGCGGGGCCGCCGGGACCCGTCCGCTCCGGATCAGACGGTGCCGGCGCGGAGCGACTCGGCGATGTGCTCGGCCTGACGGATCGCGAGCGCCACGATCGTCAGCGTCGGGTTCGCCGCGGCGCCGGTGGTGAACTGCGAGCCGTCCGAGACGAACAGGTTCGGCACGTCGTGCGCCCGCCCGAAGCGATCCACCACACCGTCCTCCGGCCGCTCGCTCATCCGGCAGGTGCCGAGGTTGTGCGTGGAGGGGTACGGGGTGGTGCGATGCGTGCCCACCGCCCCCACGGCCTCGTACAGCGCCTCGCCGCGGGAGTAGGCGTGCTCGCGCATCGCGAGGTCGTTGGGGTGATCGTCGAAGTGGACGTGCGCGACCGGCAGGCCGTGCTGGTCCGTGACGGTGGGGTCGAGCGTGACGGCGTTGGACTCCTGGGGCATGTCCTCCCCCACCAGCCAGCAGCCGGCGGTGTTCTCGTAGGCGTCCAGCAGACGGGTGAAGCTCGGCCCCCAGGCGCCCGGCTCGACGAAGGTCGCCATGAAGGCGGGCCCGAGAGAGATGGTCTGGATGTAGTAGCCGCCGGCGAAGCCGCGGGAGGGATCGTGCACGGACTCGTCGCTGATGTTCCCGGCCATCGTCTCGCCGCGGTACATGTGCACCGGCTTGTCGAACTGCGCGTACACGCTGCCGGTCATGTGGCGCATGTAGTTGCGGCCCACGAGGCCGGAGGAGTTCGCGAGCCCGTCGGGGAACAGCGACGAGGAGCTCAGGTGCAGCAGGCGCGGCGTCTCGATCGCGTTGCCGGCGACGCACACGAGCTTCGCCGCCTGGCGGTGCAGGTTGCCCTCGGCGTCGAGGTAGAGCACTGCATCGACCCGCCCCGTCCGGTCGTGCAGGATCTGCGCGACGTGGGAGTCGGGCCGCAGGTCGAGCTTCCCCGTGGCGAGGGCGCGCGGGATCTCGCGCACCATCGTCGACCACTTCGCGCCGCTCTTGTCACCCTGGAAGTTGAAGCCGTCCTGGATCGAAGCGGGTCGGCCGTCATAGGGCTCGGCGTTGGTGCCGTAGGGCCCGGTGGCGTAGTGGCGGTAGCCGAGCTTCTCGGCGCCCGCAGCGAGGACCTTGTAATTGTTGTTCGCCGGCAGCGGCGGTCGGCCCCCGCGGTGGGTGGAACCGATCGCGTCCTCGGCGCGGGTGTAGTACGGCTCGAGCTCCTCGTAGCTCAGCGGCCAGTCCATCAGGCTCGCGCCGTCGACCCGGCCGTAGGTGCTGCGGGTGCGGAACTCGTGCGGCTTGAAGCGGGGGGTCGCCCCGGACCAATGGGTGGTGGTGCCGCCGACGGCCTTGACGATCCAGGCCGGCAGGTTCGGGAAGTCCTTCGCGATGCGCCAGCTGCCGGAGGTGGTGCGGGTGTCGGCCCACGCCATCTGGTCGAAGGCGGCCCATTCGAGGTTCATGTAGTCCTCGCCGCGCAGGTACGGGCCGGCCTCGAGCAGCACGCACTCGATGCCCGCCTTGGTCAGCTCGTAGGCGAGGGTGCCGCCGCCGGCACCCGACCCGATGATGACGACGGCCTCGGTGGAGTGGTCGATACTGCTCATGCCTGCTGCCCCTTCGTCCCGCGGCCGGTGCGTCCGGCGCGCGCCCTGCTCTGTCCTGCCGGGACGGCGGCGCCCCGGACGCTCTTAGTGGTCGCCCCGCGGGGGAGATCGGAGACGACCTCCTCCAGCGGCTCCCCGTCGTACTCCTCGATCCGCGGATCCGGCAGCCAGTCCAGATCGTCGAAGCCGCGGTGGAGGTAGCCGCCCTTCTCGAAGGACGGGCCCTCGTAGCCGATCACCTCCCAGACCTCCTCGTCCTCGTAGAGGCTGACCACCACGGTCTGCCGCACGAAGCCGAAGAAGGTCGTGTGCTGGATGCGCAGCAGCAGCGGAAGCGCCTCCTCGGGGCTCAGCTCGGCGAAGCGGCCGTCCGCGAGGGCCTCGAGGGAGTCGAGGCCGTGGGCGAGCTTGACCCGCATCCACGCGCTCTCCTCCGCCGCGCAGCGGACGGTGTCCGCGGCCCGCCGGTAGGCCGAGTCCGGCACGCGCTCGTGCGGGAACGCGGCCTTGATCAGGGCGGTGAGCGTCGCCTCCGCCTCGTCGGTCCCTTCGATCTCGTTCACGGCCTCGTCGCCGTCCGGTGCGCTCATGGCGTCTCCTTCCCACTGCATCTTCGTCAGTGACCTGAGGCACACGATAGGCAGGGGCTGCGGCGAGCGCACAGCGCCGTTATCGCCGGGCGAGAACGCCGACGGGTGTCGCGGTCAGTGGGTCTGCGCCCCCAGGCGATAGGCGCGCCCGGCGCGGGAGGCGCAGGCCCGCACCCGGTCCTCGACATGGCGCAGACGCCCCTCATAGGCGGCGACCGGCGCGGAGACCGCGACGGTGCCCAGCAGCATCCCGTCGTCGGCCTTGATCGTCGCGGCGAGGCAGCTGGAGCCGGGCACGAACTCCTGGTGCTCCCAGGCGATGCCGCGCTCGGCGATCTCGGCGAGCTGGCTGCGCAGCTCCCCCGGGTCGACGAGGGTGCGGTCGGTGTGGGCACGCAGCGGCCCTGCCAGGTACTCCTCCTGCTCGTCGGGAGCGAGGGAGGCGAGCCCCGCCTTCCCGAAGGCGGTCGCGTGCGGGCTCTCGTGGAAGCCGAAGCCGAGCGGGGACAGCCGCGGAGCCTGCGGCGAGTCGGAGACGTGCACGACGACGAAGTCGGTGCCGCGGTGGATCGCGAGATAGGCGGCCATGCCCAGGTCACGATGCATGGCGTGAACCTCCTCGCGCACGGAGCGCGGGATGCCGAGATCGTCATGGAGGCCGACGGCCAGGCGGTGCAGCTTGTAGCCCAGCGCGAAGCGCTTCTCCGTGCGCAGGTGCACCAGGTACTCGGAGCGGATCAGCTCCTGCGCGATCCGGTACACCGTGGGCAGCGGGATCGAGGTCGCCTCGGAGATCCCCCGAGCGGTGCTGCTGCCGTGCTCCGCCACCGCCTCCAGCACCGCGATCGCCCGGGCGACCTGGCCGCCCTGGTCCTGGGCTGATCGGCCTGTGTCGTTCGAGGTCATCGTCGTCCTCCTTCCGGCGACCATTGTGCCTGAGCTCTGCTTCTTGCCCTGCGAGAATCGAGGTTCCCCGCGCGTGCCGGATACGGCAGGCTGGTCCCGTCACCTCTCAGAAAGGACCCGACGATGATCCTCATCAACGTGAAGTTCCCTGTGAAGCCCGAGTTCGCCGACCGCTGGCCCGAGATCGCGAGCGAGTTCACCGAGAACACGCTCGCCGAGCCGGGCAACCTGTGGTTCGAGTGGTCGCGCAGCGTCAAGGATCCCAACACCTACGTGCTCATCGAGGCGTTCACCGACGAGGGCGCCGGCCCGCACGTGGACTCCCCGCACTTCAAGAAGATGCAGGAGGAGTTCCCGCAGTACCTCACGGCGACGCCGCAGATCATCTCCCACCAGATCGACAGCGACGGCTGGGGCCCGATGGGCGAGATCTCCGTCGACTGACAGCGGCGCGAGCTGGCGTCGGAGCGGCAGGCCCTGCGCTTCGGGAGGCTCGACCGTCGCCACGACGGGCCGACGCGGGGGCGTCCACCGGGCGGTGGGCGCCCCCGCCGCGTCGTCCTGTCGAACGCTCCCGCCCGTCACCCCACACCCCGGTTATCGCCCTGCCCGTCACACGCTGCTCACGGTAAGCATCAGGCCTCTCGCCGACCGAGACCCGGGCGAGCGCGGCGGTGACGGGGCCACCTACCGAGGGCCTCGGCGAGGGCAGGTGCTCGCCGGGCGAAGCACCCGGGAGCGAGGGAGGCGATCGACTCGTCGACGCGCACGAGGAGGGAGGAGGGGTCGGCCACCGCTCCATCGAGCGAAGAGCGTTGCCGGATGAGGCATGCACCTCCCTCCTCAGAACTTGCACTCAGTGCAAATTTCGACCTACTGTGATGGAGGCGGTCGAGACCGCCGACCGCCTCGAGCGGGGACGAGCAGAGAGGGGCCAGGTGGCGACCCGGACGAGAGAGGTGCCCGCCGTGAGCGGCGAGACGAACGGCAGGACGGCAGGCTCCGGGGGCCCGGCCCCGGCGCGAGTGAACCCGAACATCGTGATGGCGGTGCTGCTCGCCGGCGCCTTCGTCATCATCCTCAACCAGACGCTGCTGAACACTGCGCTGCCGGCGTTCATGGCGGACTTCGATATCACCGCGAATGCCGCCCAGTGGGTGACCACGCTGTTCATGCTGGTCAACGGGATCATGATCCCCGCGACGGCGTTCCTGATCCAGAAGTTCTCCACCCGCACGATGTTCTTCGCGGCGATGGGCATCTTCGCGCTGGGCACGCTCATCTGCGCGGTCGCGCCGGCGTACGCGGTGCTCCTGGTGGGCCGCGTGGTGCAGGCCGCCAGCGGCGGCATGATCATGCCGCTGATGCAGACGATCCTCTTCGCGATCTTCCCCATCCACCGTCGCGGCACGGCGATGGGCACCTTCGGCCTCGTGATCTCCTTCGCCCCTGCGATCGGCCCGACCCTGTCGGGCTTCATCGTGGACCACTGGTCCTGGCGGGTGCTGTTCGTGATGATGCTGCCGATCACGCTCGGCGCACTGGTCTTCGCCCATCTCACGCTGCGCAACGTCACCGAGCAGACCGATCCCCGCCTCGATGTGCTCTCCCTGATCCTGTCGACCTTCGGCTTCGGCGGCCTGCTGTTCGGATTCTCCACGGCGGGCACCTCCGGCTGGGCGAGCGCGCAGGTGATCGCGCCGCTGGCCGTCGGGGTGGTCGCGCTGGCGTGGTTCGTGCGGCGCCAGCTGCGGATCGAGGAGCCGCTGCTGCAGCTGCGGGTCCTGCGCACTCCGATGTTCACCCTCGGCACCGTGCTGGGCATGCTGGTGTTCATGGCGATGATCGGCGGCATGCTGATGATCCCGCTGTTCATGCAGAACATGAGCGACTTCTCCGCGATGGAGTCGGGGATGGTGCTGCTGCCGGGCGCGGTCATCATGGGCGTCATGTCCCCGGTGACGGGCCGGATCTTCGACCGCTTCGGCGCCCGGGCGCTCGCGATCGTCGGCTTCGCGCTGCTGGCGTCGATGAGCCTGATGCTGGCACGTCTCACCCCGGAGACCTCCTTCGCCTACATCGCGATCGTCAACGCGGCGCGGATGCTGGGCACCGCGATGGTGATCATGCCGGTCACCACAGCGGCGCTGAACCAGCTGCCGCAGCGCCTCATCCCCCACGGCGCCGCCGTGAACAACACCCTGCGCCAGATCGCCGCCTCGGTCGGCACCGCCGTGCTCGTCACCGTGATGACGGTCGCCGCGCTGGACCCGGCCGAGCACGGGATCGAGGGCCAGATCCACGGCGTCAACGTCGCGTTCGACGTCTCCGCCGGGATCGCCGCGCTGGGCCTCGTCGGGGCGCTCTTCCTGCGCAACTCGAAGCCGGCCGGGGGCGTCGACCCCGAGCGCTGATCCCAGCATCTCCGGTCCGCCGCTCGGCGCGCCCCTCCCCCGCGATCCCGTCGACCCGTCCCGGTCGGCGGGGTCGCCGCACTCCCGGCCGTCCGCGTCGCCGCAGGTCCGATGAACGAGCTCCCGTCGGCCAGGCCGTCCGACGGGCCGCCGCCGTAGACTCTCGAGGGTGACGCCGCTCACGACGCCCCTGCCGGAGGCCGCGCTGACCTCCGTGGTGGAGCTCGCCCGGGATCGGGCGCCCTCGCTGCGGGTCGCCGATCTCGCCGATGCGGCCGGCTACAGCCCTTTCCACTTCTCGCGGCTGTTCAGCGCGCAGCTCGGGATCGGCCCCGGCCAGTACCTGATCGCCCTGCGCGTCGGACGGGCGAAGGAGCTGCTGCTGGCGGACGACGCCGCGGTCATCGACGTGGCCTGCGAGGTGGGCTTCGACTCCCTGTCGAGCTTCGGCCGCCGCTTCCGCAGCACCGTCGGCGTCACCCCGGGACAGCTGCGCCGCCTCGCGCAGACGGTCGCCGATGCTCCCCCGCGCCCCTTCACGATGCTGCGCCCGCACCCGCTGGGCGCCCGGGCAGTGCGGGCGGTGCTGGAGCTCCCCGAGGGCGCGGACCGGCGCGGCGATCCCTCGATCTGGGTGGGCTGGTATCCGCAGCCCGCGCCGATCGGCCAGCCGGCCTCGGGCGTGCTCGTCACGGGAGTCGACCACGTCGACCTCCCACTGTGCGCGGGCGCCCCGTTCCTGCTCGCCTTCGCGGTGCCGCCGCACGCCGATCCGCTGGACCTGCTCGCACCGCGGGCGCCGATGGTCGCGGCGCACCCTGCGCCGCTGACCGGGACAGGGGAGGTCACGCTCCGCTTCGGGACCTCCGCGGCGGGCGGGAGCGTGCCGATGCTCTCCGCACTGCCGGCGCTGCGCCCCGCCTGATCCCGCGGCGCCGCGGCCACGCGGACTGCGCATGATCGGACGCACCTCCGCCCCGCCCCCGCCCTAGCGTGGGAGCCCCGGCCGGACCGGCCGCGGCCGCCGCAAGGACCACGAACACAGGAGGAACCATGACCCGCAGCACCGGCACCACCACCTGGCTCGATCTCTCCGCGCAGGACGTCTCCGCCGTGATGCCCTTCTACTCCGGTCTGTTCGGCTGGGAGGTCGAGGGCCTCGGCGAGGAGTTCGGCGGCTATCGGATCCTCCGCAACGACGGGAAGCTCGTCGGCGGCGCGATGTCCGTGGCGGGGATGACCTGCCCCGAGGGCAGCCCCCTGCCGTCCGAGTGGGGCGTCTACCTCACCGTCGACGACGTCGACGCCCGCGTCGCCAGGGCCCGCGAGGCGGGCGGCGGCGTCGTCGTCCCCGCCGATGAAATCGGCGACTCCGGCCGCATGGCCGTGGTCCTCGACTCCGTCGGCGCCCCCATCGGGATGTGGCAGCCGAAGCAGCTCGAGGGCTACGAGTTCACCGGGAGACCCGGCTCCCCCGTCTGGTTCGAGCTGATGACCCACCGCTACGACGACGCCGCCGCCTTCTACACCGCGGTGTTCGACGCCGAGCTGACGCCGATGGGCGAGGGGATGGACGAGGACGGGGACGGCTTCCGCTACGCGACCAACGGCTCCGGAGAGAGCGCGAGCTGGGGCCTCTGCGATGCGGCGGGGATGACGCCCGAGGAGGCCATGGGATGGCGCGTCTACTTCGGCGTCGAGAGGACCGAGCAGGCGCTCGCGAAGGTGCAGGAGCTCGGCGGGAGCGTGCTCGACGGCCCGATCGACTCACCCTTCGGACGGATCACCACCATCGCGGATCCCGAGGGGGCGAGCTTCCAGATCAGCGCGATGGGCGAGGCGATCTCGGAGGGCTGATCCACCTCGCTGACCTGCCACTATGACGCCGCATGACGGTCGGGTCCCAGGACGTGGGCCCGGCCGTGCGCGGGCGCGGCACGCGTCCTAGAGTCAGGAGCATGCTGACCGATTCCGCGCTCCGTGAGGCCTTCTCCCACTTCCCGCAGGGAGTGGTGCTGGTCGCCGCAGAGATCGACGGCGTGCGCCACGGACTCGTCGCCTCGACCTTCACGGTCGGGGTCTCCCTCGAGCCGCCGCTGGTCTCCGTCGCGGTGCAGCACAGCTCGCGCACCTGGCCGCTGCTGCGCGAGCACGGACATCTCGGGATCACCGTGCTCGGCGAGCGCCAGCGCGGCGTCACCCGCCAGCTCGCGGGACCCGACCGGGAGCGCCGCTTCGAGGGCCTGGACGTGGAGACCGACGAGCACGGCGCGCTGGTGCTGCAGGGCGCCCCCGCCTGGATGACGGTGCGGGTCCACGACGAGGTGCGCGCGGGTGATCATGACCTCGCGCTGCTCGAGGTCCTCTCGATCGACAGCTCCCCGACCGCCGAGGCGATGGTGTTCCATCGCAGCCGCTTCAAGGGGCTCGTCGAGGACGACATCGCCTGCTGAGCCCCGAGGCTGGCCCCGGGGCGCGTGAGACGCGTCTCAGACCGCCGGATTCCCGTGAGGAGTACGCCTCGGTCACTCCCATCTGTCGGACCGCTGTCCGACAATTTCCGGGAGACCGCATTCCGGGCGGTCGAGCTGTTCCCCGTCGGGCCCTGAGCGCCCGAGCGGATCCTGGCTTCCGAGGAAGGACCCTCCATGCAGTTCACCCGTGCCCACGCGGTCGCCTTCGGCGACTGGCTCGAGCGCGAGCAGATCCGCCGCGCCCTCCTCGCGGAGCGTCCCGAGCTCGACGGCGTCCTGCACCTGGACCCGGAGCGTCCGCTGCTGCGGATCCCGGGCGTGGAGCGCGGTGCGGTGATCGTGGCCCGGCTCGACGAAGAGGACGGGGCGACCTGGCTGGTGGGTGTCGCGGGCGATTCCGATCCGGTGCTGCACGAGGCCTCCTCCCCCGATGAGGCGGCGCGGATCGCGCTCGACGTGCTCGAGCCCTGCCCGCTCGCGGGCTGACGGGGACGCCGGGTCCTCAGAGCTCGGTGACCTCGCCGTCCTCCACCTGCCACCGCCGGTCGATGCGCACGGTCTCGAGCATGCGCCGGTCGTGCGTGACCAGCAGCAGCGTTCCGGTGTAGCTCTCGAGCGCCTGCTCGAGCTGCTCGATGGCGGGCAGATCCAGATGGTTCGTCGGCTCGTCGAGCACCAGCAGGTTCACGCCGCGCGCCTGGAGCAGGGCGAGCGCCGCACGGGTCCGCTCGCCCGGGGACAGCTCGGCGCAGGGCCGACCCACGTGGTCCGCGCGCAGTCCGAACTTCGCCAGCAGGGTGCGCACGTCCGCCGGGGTCATCTCCGGCAGCAGCGCCCCCGCCGCGTCGGCCAGCGGCGCCTCGTCGGCCAGCAGGGAGCGCGCCTGGTCGATCTCGCCGATCCGCACGTTCGCGCCGAGCGAGGCCGCGCCCTCGTCGGGCTCGATCCTGCCCAGCAGCAGCTGCAGCAGGGTCGACTTCCCGGCGCCGTTGGGGCCGGTGATGCCGATGCGGTCACCGGCGTCGACCTGGAGGGAGAGCGGCCCCAGCGTGAAGGCGCCCCGGTGCACCGCGGCGCCCGCGAGGGTGGCGACGACGCTGCCGGAGCGGGGCGCGGCCCCGATCGTGAACTGGAGCTGCCACTCCTTGCGCGGCTCCTCGACCTCCTCGAGCCGCGCGATCCGGCTCTCCATCTGCCGCACCTTCCGCGCCTGCTTCTCGCTGGACTCGGTCTGGGCGCGTCGGCGGATCCGGTCGTTGTCCGGCGCCTTGCGCATCGCGTTGCGGACGCCCTGGCTGGACCATTCGCGCTGGGTGCGGGCGCGGTCGACGAGGTCGGCCTTCTTCTGCGCGAACTCCTCGTAGCGCTCGCGGGCATGGCGTCGCACCGTGGAGCGCTCCTCGAGATAGGCCTCGTAGCCGCCGCCGTAGAGACGGTGGGAGTGCTGGGCGAGGTCCAGCTCGAGCACCTCGGTGACGCAGCGGGCGAGGAACTCGCGGTCGTGGCTGACCAGCACCACCCCGCCGCGGAGGCCCTGGACGAAGGCCTCGAGCCGGTCGAGGCCGTCGAGGTCGAGGTCGTTGGTGGGCTCGTCCAGCAGCACCAGGTCGAAGCGGGAGAGCAGCAGCGCGGCGAGTCCCACCCGGGCGGCCTGGCCGCCGGAGAGGGAGGTCATCGCCACCTGCTCCGCCTCTCCCGGGCCGATCGGCAGGCCGAGATCGGCGAGCACGACGGGCAGGCGCTCCTCGAGGTCGGCCGCGCCGCTGGCGAGCCAGCGGTCCAGCGCCGCGGCGTAGACGTCGGACGGGTCGGGGCCGCCGGGCGGGGCGTCGTGCTCGAGGGCGGTGGCGGCGGCATCCAGGTCGGCGGTGGCCCGGGCGCAGCCCGTGCGTCGGGCGACGTACCCGGCGACGCTCTCCCCGGGGGTCCGCTCGTGCTCCTGCGGGAGCCAGCCCACGAAGGCGTCCGACGGGGAGAGGGTCAGTCCGCCCTGCTGCGGGGCGGCGGCTCCTGCAAGGAGGCGCAGCAGCGTCGACTTCCCGGCGCCGTTCACGCCGACCACGCCGATCACGTCCCCGGGGGCGACGGTGAGGTCGAGGCCGTCGAAGAGGACGCGGTGGCCGTACCCTCCGGCGAGGTCATGGGCGACGAGGGTGGCGGTCATCCCGGCATTCTCGCACCTGCCCGAGCGGCTGCTCCGCAACGCCGTGTGACGGCATGAGTCAGCACCCTGGGCCCGGCGGCGCACGTCACCCTAAGGTCGACCATCACCACCCGTGAGCACCGAGGAAAGGACACCTATGACCACGCTCGCCGAGCTCCGCGCCCGCTTCGCCCCCGTCATCGAGACCATCGCCCAGGGGACCCTGGACCGGGAGCGCGAGCGCGCCCTGCCCCACGGCGCCGTGCGCGCCCTGGCCGAGGCCGGCTTCGGGACCGTGCGCCTGCCGGTCGAGGCGGGTGGCTTGGGTGCCACCTTCGGGCAGCTGACCTCGCTGCTGGTGGACCTGGCCGCCGCCGATGCGAACCTCCCCCAGATCTGGCGCGGGCACATCGCCTTCGTCGAGGACCTCCTGATCACACCGCACGCCGAGTTCCGGCAGCGATGGCTGCGACGGATCGCCGACGGGGCGGTGATCGGGAACGCCTGGTCGGAGATCGGCTCCGTGGAGCGAGGCTCCCAGGGCACGAAGGTCGCGGTCGAGGGCGAGCACGCCGAGGTGACGGGCCGGAAGTTCTACACCACCGGCTCCTACTTCGCCGACTACTCGGACACCCTGGTCGAGGCGGCCGACGGGTCCCAGCACATCGCCGTGGTGCCGTTGGTCCAGGCCGCGGTCACGCGCAGCGACGACTGGGACGGGTTCGGGCAGAAGCTCACCGGGACCGGCACGATCGTCTACGACCGCGCGCGGCTCGACGCCCGGGACGTCATCCCCTTCGAGGACCGGTTCGGCTACCAGACCGCCGTGTACCAGCTGGTGCTGATCGCCGTGCACGCCGGGATCGCCGCGGCAGTGCGCGAGGACGCCACGGCGGCGGTCGCGGCCCGCACCCGCACCTACAGCCATGGCAACGCCGACCGGGTGCGGGAGGATCCGCAGATCCTGCAGGTGCTCGGCGAGATCTCCGCGGTCGCCGCGACCGCGGAGGCGCTGGCGGGCCAGGTGGCGGAGGCGATCGAGGAGGCCGCCCGCGCGGCGGGTGCCGGCGGCGAGGAGGAGCGCTCCGCCCTGGTGGCGGCGGAGCTCGCCTCTGCCCGGGCCCAGGTGGTCACCTCCCGCTTGGTGCCGGAGGCGGCGACGCGGCTGTTCGACGCGCTCGGGGCCTCGGCCGTGCGCGAGACCTCGGCGCTGGATCGCCATTGGCGCAACGCCCGCACGGTCGCCTCCCACAACCCCTGGGTGTACAAGGCCCGCGAGATCGGCGCCTTCGAGGTCAACGGCACCGAGCCGGGATACCAGTGGTCCATCGGCACCGTGGGGTCGCGGGAGGACGCCTCGGCGCCCGTCCCCGTCTGAATCAGCTGCCCTGCGCGTCGACGGCCTCGAGGTCGTCCTCGGTCTCGAGCACCACACCGCGGCGGATCGAGATGGTGACGGCCACCGCGATCGCGATGATCGCGACCGCGGCGATCGCGTAGCGCAGCGGATCGGCCTGGCCGCTGAGCGCGCTCATCCCCACCACCGCGGGCGCGATCAGCACGGCGACCAGGTTCATCACCTTGATCAGGGGGTTGATCGACGGGCCGGCGGTGTCCTTGAAGGGATCGCCGACGGTGTCGCCGATGATCGTGGCCGCATGGGCGTCGGAGCCCTTTCCGCCGTGGTGGCCGTCCTCGACGATCTTCTTCGCGTTGTCCCAGGCCCCGCCGGAGTTCGCGAGCAGGATCGCCATCAGCACACCGGAGGCGATGGCGCCGGCGAGATACCCGGCGAGCGCCGGGGCGCCGAGGCCGAAGCCGACCGCGATCGGCGCGGCGACCGCGAGCAGGCCGGGCGTGGCCAGCTCCCGCAGCGAGTCGCGGGTGACGATGTCGACGACCTTCCCGTACTCGGGCTTCGCGGTGCCCTCCATGATCCCGGCGATGTCCCGGAACTGGCGGCGCACCTCGTAGACCACGGCCCCGGCGGCCCGGCCCACCGCGCTGATGGCGAGGCCGGAGAACAGGAACACGACGGCCGCGCCGATGATCACGCCGACCAGGGTCTGCGGGGAGAAGACCACCGATTGGGCGAGGAAGTCCTGGTAGCGGTCCCCGAGCACGTCGCGGATCGCGTCGGTGTAGGAACCGAACAGCGCTGTCGCGGCGAGCACGGCGGTCGCGATCGCGATGCCCTTGGTGATGGCCTTGGTGGTGTTGCCGACGGCGTCGAGCTCGGTGAGCACCTGCGCGCCCTCGCCGTCCACGTCCCCCGACATCTCCGCGATGCCCTGGGCGTTGTCGGTGACCGGGCCGAAGGTGTCCATCGCGACGATCACGCCGACGGTGGTGAGCAGTCCGCAGCCGGCGAGCGCGATCGCGAACAGGCCGGTCACGCCGGCGCCGCCGAGCAGGAACGCCCCGAACACGGCCGCGGCGATCACCAGCGCCGTGAAAACTGCGGACTCGAGCCCGAGGGAGAAGCCGGAGAGCACGACGGTCGCGGCGCCGGTGCGGGAGGTCGCGGCGACCTGCCGGACGGGCCGATCCTCGGTGGAGGTGTAGTACCCGGTGAGGTACAGGATCGCGATGCCGAGGGCGATGCCGATCACGACGGCGCCGGCGGCGACGATCCGCGGGTCGTCGATCGCGGCGGAGGCGTCCTCGATGCCGAGGGCGGAGAAGCTCGCGGGCAGGTGCACGAAGGCCGCGATCGTGCAGAGCACGGCGGAGACGATCGCGGAGAGCAGGAAGGAGCGGCGGATGGTGGCCAGCGCGCTCTGGCCCTTCTTCGGAGTGGTGAGGTAGATGCCGATCAGCGCCGTGATCACACCGATCGCGGGAACGACGAGGGGGAAGACCATCCCGGCCTCGCCGAGCGCGGCGAGGCCCAGGATCAGCGCGGCGACGAGCGTGACCGCGTAGGACTCGAAGAGGTCCGCGGCCATGCCCGCGCAGTCCCCGACGTTGTCGCCCACGTTGTCGGCGATGGTCGCGGCGTTGCGGGGGTCGTCCTCGGGGATGTTCTGCTCGACCTTGCCCACGAGGTCGGCGCCGACGTCGGCCGCCTTGGTGAAGATGCCGCCGCCGACGCGCATGAACATCGCGACCATCGCGGCGCCGAAGCCGAATCCCTCGAGCACGAGCGCGGCGTCCCCGCGGAAGAGCAGCACGACGGCCCCGGCGCCGAGGAGGCCGAAGCCGATCGTCGCCATGCCCACGCACGCCCCGGTGCGCACCGCGATCAGCATCGCGGGGTCGCGACCGGTCTCGTGCGCGGCGGCGGCGACGCGCACGTTCGCGCGCACCGCGAGCCACATGCCCAGGTAGCCGATCAGGCCGGAGAACGCGGCGCCGACGAGGAAGGCGACCGAGCGGGCGCCGCGCAGCAACAGGCCCTCGGTCCCCTCGACGCCGTGGGTGGGCAGGAGGAGCAGCAGCAGGAAGGCGATCACGGCGAAGACGCCGAGGGTGCGCAGCTGGCGGCGCAGGTAGGCGGCCGCGCCCTCCTGCACGGCGCCGGCGACCTCGTCCATCGCCTCGGTGCCGGTGCGGGCCCGCAGCACCTCGGCGCGGAAGCGCAGCGCCATCGCGATCGCGATCAGGGCGATCACCACGATCACCCCCACCGTGGTGAGACTGCCCAGGGAGAGCGTGATGGAATCGGGGTTCATGAGGTCCTCCGCACGTCGTCGTGTTCCGGGGTCCTTCCAGGTGCCGGAACACTAGCCCGTCGCCGGGCCGACGTACAGACCCGCGGGTAGGGAGCGGGCTCTCCACCACCGCCCCCTTGTTCCGCGGAGACCGATGGGTACGCTGGTCCCGCCGGTGACAAGAGGGTCAGGGATCCTCTTCCGCAGAGCGGATAGCCGGCGCTCTCGCGCCCGGCCCCTGCGATCAGTCGAGGCCCGGGATCGTCGGCGCTCGCGTCTCGGCACGGAGCTCTGTCTCAGCTGAGTCGACGAGATGGAGAGCTGCCCCGGTCTCCCTCAGCACGGTGAAGATGTCAGCGGTCGCCACTCCCATGCCGGCGCAGGCGTCGGGGATCTTCACTCGCTTCTGCGCCTGCGGGCTGGGCTGCTCGTTGGTGATCACCGTGTCGCCGTGCCCGATCGCGTGTGCGATCAGGAGGAAGTCCGCCCGATCGCTGGAGAACTCATTCAGCGCTGATTGCCGATAGTTCTGGTGCCGAGCCCAGTCGCTGAGCGGTCGGAAACGCTGGACCGTGAGCTGATCGATCGGCAGGAAGAAGTCTCGACGACCTCGAGCCCATTCCGCGAGCTCATCATCGCCCTGCACAAGCTCATCACGGACGGCGTCGATGCTGATCAGCTTCCCCGTCCGGTGGCCCTGCTCGAGCCATGCCCAGAACCCGGGCGCGATGTCGAACGCGTAGTACCTGTTCTTCGCCTCGATCAGGACGTTCGCGTCGACGAGATGCATCAGCGCGTCCCGACCCGCTCGGCGAGCGCCTCGAACGTGCTGTGCTTCTTGGTGCCGAGCAGCTTGTAGGCATCGCGATAGCTGGTCCCGCCCTCGCGTGCGCTCGCGACGACCGCGCGCGCGAACTGCCTGCTGAGGCGTTGCGATTGGACGTTGTAGAAGTTCCCGCCTCCGGACCGGTTCTCCTTCGTCTCGGCGAAGAGCGCGAGGACGCGCTCCTCCTCCTGCGCATAGAGCTCCCGAAAACGGTCCCGCGGGACCAGCTCGGCGTCGACGAGACGCTGAAGGACGACGAGCGTGCTGACGGTGAAACGGCGTGCCAGGACATCGAGACCTTCGGCGGAGAGGTCGCCTCGGAACGTGGAACGCACGGATTCGATCGGCATCAACACCTCGGCTGCGACGGCATTGCACCACCGTTCCTCGGGAGGACCGCCTTCTTCGCCGGGTACGACGTCGGAGAGGGCGCTGCCCCCGAGCCAGACGTGCGCGAACTCGTGGAGGAGCGTAAAGATCTGTGCGGACTTGCTGTCCGCCCCATTGATGAACACCACCGGGGCCAAGTCGTCGGCCAGGGTGAAGCCGCGGAACTCCTCGGGCCGCAATGCGCGGTGCGTATTGGACCCCACCACACCATTGACCATCACGAGCGTCCCGCTCGCCTCGACTTGGTCGGACAGCAGGCGGAAGGCCGCGCTCCAGCTCGGTGCCAGAGGCTCGGTCCTCGGGTCGAGGCCGAGAACCTCCTGCATTCTCTGCGCCATGACAGTGGGGTCGTCGTCGGTCGTCGCCGTGCCGACATAGGCGACAGGTTCCATCCCGTTCTCCACTGCGTGGTCACGGAACCAGCTCTGACGCATCTGGCACTGGTAGATCGTGTCGAGGAGGTCCGCGGATGGGCGGGTGATCCCTGTGCCGCGCAGGGTGCGCATGTCGGGCACCGGGAGCGGCTCCTCCGGCGGCGCGGGGAGGAAGAGCTGGCCGAACGGCGCATGAGTGGCGTTCGCGAAACGCTCCAGCTGCTTCACCGTCGGCCGGCGAGTCCCGGCCCTCCACTCGGTGAGCTGAGGGAACTTCCGCTCGGCGGTCTCCTCGTCCCACCCGGCGCGTTCGACTGCCCAGTCGAGGATCGTCGGAGCGACATCCACATGGACTGTCACGGCGCGACCTCCCGTCCTGGTCTCTCTCGGCGCTCTACCCGGGTTTCCATGGTAGGGGTGCGCACCGTCCGTGGACCGGTTCCTGTGGACGACGCCATCACGGGCCGCGACAGGTGCTTGCCACGCATCGTCAGGCCGATGCGCCTTGCAGTTCCTCCGCATACCGGGGCGCGAGCGATTCCATCTGGTGCATGACGTTCACGATCGCCTCGCTCTGCTGGTCCGGCGGGTACCTGTACTTGCGCAGCAGGCGTTTGATCGAGGAGCGGAGCTTGGCCTTCACGTCGTCGCGCACGGTCCAGTCGGTGCGGATGTCGCGGCGCATGGTCGCCACCAGCTCCCGGGCGATCTGGGCGAGGGTGTCGTCGCCCATCACATCGACGGCCGACGGGTTCTGGGAAACCACGTCGTAGAACGCGAGCTCGTCGGTGGCCAGCGGCGGCGAGAACCTCTCGCCGCGGTCGGACTCCGCACGGACCTCCTCGGCCATCTCGATGAGCCGAGCGATGACTTCGGCGGCGGTGAGCTGCTTGTTGGTGTACTTCAGCATCAGCTCGTTGATCCGCTCGGAGAACAGCTTCGAGCGGACCTCGTTGCCACGGGTGACTCGTGCCGCCTCCTCCAGGATGGAGGCCTTCAGCGCCTCGATCGCGAGCTGGGACTTCGACGGCTTCTTCGCCTCCTCGACCCAGGCGGGGGTGATCGCGTCAAGACGCTGCAGCTCGAGCCCCGCCTCCTGGTAGATGTCGACCACCCCGGTGCTCTCCGCGGAGCCGACCAGCAGTTCGCCGAGCAGGCGCCGCACCTCGTCGGTGATGGGCTCTCCGCGGGAGAGGCGCTCGCGGGCGTCGTACTTCGCCATCCACACCCGCACCTCCTTGTAGAACTGCACCTCGGGCAGCAGCGGCTGGATGTCCTGGTGCCCAGCAGCGAGCGCCCAGGCACGGTCCAACTTCGAGGAGAGGCTGCGGAAGGCGTCGGCGAGGGGGCGGGCGTTCGGATCCTCCGGGTCGGTGTTCCCGTCGGTCAGCGGCGAGCGCAGAAAGTTCGTGGTCGCGGAGACGGCGTCGATGAAGCCGCGGCGCACGTCAGCGTTCTGGATCGCCCTCCAGTCGAGGGTGACGATCTCGCGCAGCGAGCCGACGAGGCTGTGGACCAGCTGGGCGGCCTCGTCGACGTCGCGCCGGCCGACGTTGGGGTCGGTCGGGTCGGCATCGTGGGTGAACTCCCGCAGGGCGGCGTTGAGGTTCTCGAGCAGCGGGGCGTAGGCGACGAGGAGCCCGTCCTGCTTGCCCTTGTAGGTGCGGTTGACGCGGGCGAGGGTCTGCATGAGCAGGGCGCCCTTGATGCTGCGATCGAGGTAGAGGGTGTGCAGGGCGGGGGCGTCGAAGCCTGTCAGCATCATGTCCTTGACGATGACGATCTCGAGCTCGTCGTCGGGGTCCTTGACGCGCTGCTTGACGGCGGCGATCGCGCTGGGGCGGCGCATGTGCGCCTTGATCTGCTCTGGGTCCGACGGGTTCGCGGTGTAGACCGCCTTGATCCTCCCCTTGGCGTCGGAGTCGTCGTGCCAGTCGGGGCGCAGCGCGATGATCTCGTCGTAGAGCCGGGCGGCGATGGAACGGGTGGCGGTGACGATCATGGCCTTGCCGGGTCCCTCGATCGCGGTGCGCATGTTCTCCCGCCGCTGCTCCCAGTGCGCGACGAAGTCCTCCGCGAGGGTGCGCAGGCGCTCGGGTGCGCCGTAGAGCGCTTCGAGCACGACGACGGACTGCTGGAGGCGCTGGCGGTCCACGTCGTCCAGGCCCGCGGTGGCCTCCTCGGCGGCGTCGTCGATCGTGTCGTCGTCGAGGTCGGCGAGGCGGGCGAGCTGGATGAGGCGGGGTTCGAAGTAGACAGGCACGGTGGCCTTGTCGTCCACCGCCCGACGCAGGTCGTACACGTCGATGTCGGCGCCGAACACCTCGCGGGTGTCGCGGTCCGCTTCCCGGATGGGTGTGCCGGTGAAGGCAATCAGCGCGGCGTTCGGCAGGGCGCTGCGGAGGTGGCGGGCGTAGCCGTCGAGATCGCCGTAGTGGCTGCGGTGGGCCTCGTCGGCGATGACGATGATGTTCCGACGGTCCGAGAGCAGGGGATGCGCGGCACCGGCCTCACGTTCGGTCTGGGTGCGGCCGAACTTCTGCAGGGTGGTGAAGTAGATCCCGCCGGTGCGGCGCTCGCTGAGCTGGGCGCGCAGCTCCTCGCGGGAGCCGATCTGGCGGGGCTGCTCGGGCAGCAGCGTGGAGCGCTGGAACCCGTCGAACAGCTGGGTGTCGAGCTCGGTGCGGTCGGTGAGGACGACGATGGTGGGGTTCGCGAGCTGCGGGTGGCCCATCACCTTCGCGGTGTACAGCTCCATCTCCATGGACTTGCCGGAGCCCTGGGTGTGCCAGACCACGCCGATCCGGCCGTCGGAGCGGACGGCCTCGATGGTGGAGCCGACCGCTTTGGTCACCGCGAAGTACTGGTGCGGCTTGGCGATGCGCTTGGTGAGCCCGGAGGCATCTTCATCGAAGGCGATGAAGTCGTGCAGCAGCTGTCCGAAGCGCTCGAGGTTGAACAGGCCGTTCAGCGTCCAGTCGATCTCGGTGTGGTGCTCGCCGTCCGGGCCGGGCTCCCCCATGGCGACGGGGTGTCCGTCATCGTCCACGTTCCAGGAGGCGAAGTGGTTCCAGGGCGTGAACGGCGTGCCGTAGCGGGCGTTGATCCCGTCGGTGGCGACGACGAACGCCGCGAAGCGGAACGCCATCGGCAGCTCGGCGACGTAGGTCTGCAGCTGGTTGAACGCGGCCTCGGCGGTCGCGGCCCGGGAGCCGGCCTGCTTGAGCTCCATGATCGCCAGCGGCAGACCGTTGACGTAGGCGATGAGGTCGAAACGGCGCTCTGTCTGCCCGCGCCGCATGGTCACCTGGTTCACCACCCGGTAGCTGTTCAGCGCCGCGTCACCGGAGAGGAAGCGGATCACTGGGGTGCGCTCGCGCCCGTCGTGGTCGACAAACGTGATGCCTCGGTACCCGTCGCGCAGAATCGTGTGGAGGCGGTGGTTCTCCGTGATCGCGTCCTGCGACTGCGGGGTCAGCACCTCCGTCGCGGCCTGCTGCAGAAACTCCCCCGGCACGTCGGGGTTCAGGTTCTTCAGCGCCCGGTCGAGCGTGCCGCGCAGCACGATGTCCTGCCACGACTCCCGCTCCCCCGAGCCCGGCGCGACCTCCGCGCCGGGCGTGTACTGCCAGTCGAGCTCGCCCATTCGATCGATGACGAGCTGCTCCCAGGCATCCTCTCCGGTGTGGGACGACATGTCAGACGACCTCCTCGACGGTCTTCTCGGCATCCTTGACGGTGATCTTGCCGGACATCAGCAGCGGGAGGAGCTCGCCGCGGGTGGCGCTGAGAACTTCGTTCTCGCCTTCAGAGAGCACGACTCTCTCCATAAGTGGCCGGTTCACCTTGCCGAAATTCTTCGCGCTAGCAGAGTCGTACGATACGGCAAGTGACCCTACAGAGTTCTTGTTCACATGCTGCTGGGCGCCTCCCGTAGCCCAACCCATTAGTTGCTCTCTTTCGGCGCGGACGGCTAGGTGCAGCCACAGCCGATCCTCGGGGGGAGCCACAACGCCAACTACAGACTGATTCGCGGCCATGGGCGCGGCGAGCCATCCCATCTGCCCCAATGTTGCACCGGTAATCGCCACACAAGTGGTGCCAGCCGGAAGGATCTTTGCAGCGCTCTTCTCGAGACCAACACGAGTAATCATCTCTGAAGCCGAGAAGATTACTCGACTATTGCAGGCGCCAGAATTAATCCACGGAACATCGCCGCCCCAATAGCCATCCACCTTCCGACTCGGGGTTCCGCCAAGCAAAACTTGCGCCAACTCAGAAAGCATCAGCTTCCCAACGCCTCTCCGGGCACTTTCAAACCTAAAATTGAGCAGTTCGAGCCCGCCAGCAACTACTGACCGATTCGCGGCAATCTTGTCGTCGAGAGCGCCGAGAATTTCGCCAATAGCGCGCTGGACAGGCATGCGAGGCAACTGCCCCGCATCCAACGTTCGCACGTCTGCAACGTTAAGGTGCGGTACCGTCGATCCGGCAGCGAGCGACTGCACCACCGACTGAACACTCGGAGATTGAAGAAGATAATAGAGGAACCGGGCATCAAGAAGACCAGGAATCGCTCGGATAAGTACGGTTCTTTGACCTGGCGCGATGTTTTCCGCATCAGGAATCCGCACGACTGGGCCCACCGGAGCCTCTCGCGCAAACAAGACGTCTCCCGCTCGGGGTTTCATCCGCCGCGTCCAATGCTCGAAGGTGTCCCTATCGATACGTCGGGCCTCGGCGTAGTTGATGACATTTCCGCGCATGGCCGGAGTCCCGACCGCAAAAAACTCGCCGTGAGGCGACTCTGGCGCAGTCTTATGTTCGCAGTCAACGAGGTCGACCAAGGTGCCGAGTACTGTCATGCCAACCTCCCCAGCTGCTCCCGCACCACCGCGTCCAGCCGCGCGGACTCGTCCAGCGCTGCGGTGAGCTCCTTCGTCAGCCGGTCGATCTTCTCGTCGATCGGCTCGTCGTCCTCCTCGGCCTCAGGCGCGCCGACGAAGCGGCCCGGCGTGACCGCCCAGCCTGCCTGCTCGATCTCGTCGATCGTCGCGGACTTGCAGAAGCCGGGTACGTCCTCGTACTCACCCTCGGCGGAGGCGCGGCCGCGCCAGGTCCGGAAGGTGTTAGCGATCCGGTGGATGTCCTCGTCAGAGAAGGTGCGCTCCACGCGGTCGACCATGTGCCCCATCTCGCGGGCGTCGATGAACAGCACCTCGCGGCTGCGATCGATCGATCCCTTGGATCCTGCGGTCTTGTCGTTCGCGAAGAACCACACGCACACCGGGATCGCGACCGAGCGGAACAGGTTCGGCGGCATCGCGACCACGGCGGAGACCACGCCGGCCTTCAGCATGTTCTTGCGGATCTCGCCCTCTCCCCCGGTGTTCGAGGCCATGGTGCCGTTGGCCATCACCACCGCGGCCTCGCCCTGCGCGGAGAGCTTGGAGAGGATGTGCTGCATCCAGGCGTAGTTGGCGTTGCGCACCGGGGGCACGCCGTAGGTCCAGCGCTTATCGTCCTCGCTGCGGGCCCAGTCCTTGATGTTGAACGGCGGGTTCGCCAGCACATAGTCCGCCACCAAGTTCGGGTGGATGTCGCGGGCGAAGGTGTCGCCCCAGCGGGCGCTGAGGCCCTGGGAGTCCATGCCGTGGATGGCGAGGTTCATCTTCGCCATCCGCCAGGTGCGCTCGTTGAGCTCCTGGCCGTACACGGCGATGTTCGTCGGGTCCTCGTCGTGCGCGGCGAGGAACTTCTCCGCCTGCACGAACATGCCGCCCGAGCCGCAGCACGGGTCATAGACCCGGCCCCTGTGCGGCTCGAGGATCTCTACCAGCGTGCGCACCAGCACCGGCGGGGTGTAGAACTCGCCGCCGCGCTTGCCCTCGGCCTTGGCGAACTTGTCCAGGAAGTACTCGTAGACCTCCCCGAGCAGGTCTCTCGCCTTCGAGGCGCCCTGCCCGGTGAAGCGGGCAGAGTTCAGCAGGTCCACCAGCTCGCCCAGGCGGCGCTGGTCCACGTTGTCGCGCCCGTAGATCCGCGGCAGGGTGCCCTCGAGGGAGGTGTTGTCGCGGCCCAGATGCCCCATCGCGGCATCGATCAGGTCGCCGACCGTCTGCCGGTCGGTGCCGGGCCCGGCCTGGGTGCCCTTGGCGTTCGCGGCGATGTGCTCCCAGCGCGCGGCGGGATCCACCCAGAACACGCCGGAGCCGGTGTACTCGTCGACCTCCTCGAGGGTCTCGGCGATGAACTGCTCGTCCTCGCCGTCGAGCTCGGCGCGGATCGCCTCGCGCCGTTCCTCGAAGGCGTCGGAGACGTACTTGAGGAACACGAGTCCCAGCACGACGTCCTTGTACTGGCTGGCGTCCATGGAGCCGCGGAGCTTATCCGCCGCCTTCCACAGGGTGTCCTTGAGCTCCTTGGGCGTCGAGGGCGCCAAGGTCGCCTGTTTCGTGGCCATCAGTTCTCCTTTGTGGGGGTGGTGAGCGTGGCGGCGAGGGTGCCGGCCGCCACGGCCTGGATGAGTTCGTCCTCGAGCTGGTCGAGGGAGTCGAGTCGCCGACGGAGCTCGGCACGGCGATCCTCCAGCAGGGGTCCGACAGCGTCGAGCGCCGTGACCGCCTCGGCGGGGATCGTGCGCAGGCGCCAGGTGCGCCGGTCGCGGCCCTCCTGGGCGGCGATGTCGGCGGCCACCACGCGGGGGTGCAGCACCCGGGACGCGTGTGGACCGGTCAGGCAGCGCAGCACTCGTGCCGGGGCCTGCAGCACGTGACCACCGGCCGTATCGACCACAGCGGCGGCGCCGCCCTCGGCCGTGAACACCACGTCGCCGGGGAGGGTGAGGATGCTGCGCGGGACGGTCTGCTCCAGCACGAGACGGTCCACGGCCCGCTGTCCGAGGCGGCTCGGCTCGCGCACCTCCTCCGGTCCGATCACGGCGACGCTGCCCGCCGCAGGGGCACCGATCACCTGGGAGGGCAGGCGTGTGCCGCGGACCTCGCGGGCCAGGCCGTTCAGGGCCTGCGCCCAGGAGAGCGTGGGATCGGTCCGGTTCTCCTCGGTGGCGCGAAGGGCGAGGGTCTGCGAGAGCGACCCGTCGTCGAGCTCCCAGAGCCGGGCCAGGCTCTCGCCGCCGCTGCGCGCCGGTCCGGACTGCGGGGAGAGCAGCAGATCCGGTCGCTGCAGGAGCGCGCCGGTCGCCAGTCGCGTGCTGCGGAGGAAGGCGTGGGCGGTCAGGGAGGTGCCCCCGGCCAGTGCCGCGGCGACATCGGCGGCGAGCGCCGTGCGGGAGGAAGCGTCCAGGGTAGTGTCCGCATGCTCTCCGTAGACGGTCCAGTCCGTGCCGGCATGTGGCGTCGCGGTGCCGAACACCCACATCGCGAGCCGGCGTCGGCCGCTGAAGCGGCAAAGGCCCTTCGGCAGCCGGGCCGCGTAACGCAGCGGGGCCGGGCTCTCGGGGCGGGGCAGCAGCAGGCGCGAGCGTGCGGCGCGATGGGCTTCCTGCCGGAGCGGATCCAGCAGGAGCTCGCTCGGGCCGATCACCATGGCGAGGTCCGACGGACCGAGGTCCAGCAGCATCGACTCGATCCGGTCGTACAGCTCGTCCGGGTCCTCGGCGGCCGGATCGTGGTGGAGCGCGAGGTGCGGCTCCTCGGCTCCGGCCTCTCGATCGACGACGTGGTCGGTCCCGGCATGCGCGGCGAGCATGCGGAGCGCCGCCCAGGACTCCGCGGCCATGTCGGCAGAGAGGTCGACCCCGTACCGCGGCTGGTCCTCGTCCTCGAGGGCGAGTGCGAGCTCTGTGGCGAGCAGCAGCGCCCCCGGATCCTGGGGGTCGAGGCGCCGGGGCGCGAGCTCGAGCAGTCCGCGCAGGATCTCGACCACCAGCGCGATTCCGGGCGCGGTGAGCGCCTCCCGGGCCCAGGGCCCGCGGGGGCGGCTGAATGACCCCGCCAGCCGGTCTAGCAGGGCACGCCCCGAGAAGGCCGCCTCGGCGAGCTCGTCCACGGCGGACAGGAGCTCGGCCCGAGCCCACAGGCCTTCGAGTCGATGCTGGGGGATCAGCAGCTCGGAGGTTCGGTGCGCGAGGGCCTCACGGACGTCCTCCGGCCGGACCTCCGTGAGCGGCCCGCCCACCAGATCGTGCAGGAGGAACAGGACCGAGGCGGTCTCGGGGTCGCCCCGCAGCTCCTCGAACTGCGAGGAGTGCAGGAGCACCTCGAGCGGCGCCTCGGGATTGTTCCCCTTCCCCGACGCCTCCAGCCAGGCGGCCACCTGCTGTGCGTCGAAGAGCAGCTCATCCTCCGACAGCGAGGGCGGGAACGGGTGCGGCGTGCCGGCGAAGCGGGTGCGCCACATGCTCACCACTCCCCGCTGCACGCGGGTGAGGTCGGCGATGGACTGCATGGTCACGGTCGGCACGGCTCACCTCCTCGGGGGATGACCTCACCGTAACCGAGCACCAAGATCGCATCTGCCGATTTCCTGCTAAGGGGCCTTATCTCATTCTTGTGCTCCGATTGTCGCCGCGACTCCGCATGGTCTACCCATGCACCGCGGATCTCGCAGTGCTCTCACGATCGGACGCGATCCGACCCAGCAAAGGAGCAGACATGCGCACCACCACCTCCCCGTCCTCGGCGACCCGTCGTCGGCGCTCCACAGGACGCCTCGCCGGCGGCCTCACGGGCACTGTCGCCGCTCTGATGCTGCTCGGCGCCTGCGGCGTCGTGACGGATCCGCCCGCCGGCGACGACGAGGCGACCCCTGCCGTCGCTGCCGAGGCCCAGGCCACCGAGCACGACGAGGCCGGGACCGAATCGGGCACCACAACAGGTACGACGCCGGCCGAGAGCGCAGACTCCTCCGCGGCATCGACCGAGAGCGCCAAGGCCTCCCCCGAGGAGGAGCCCGAGGTCGCGCCGGAGCCGGAACCCGCCGAGCCGCAGTCCTTCTCCGGCACCGGCCCCGAGGTGGTCATGCTCGATCCGCTCGGCGAGGACGTGTTCTATGCAACCGTCACGCACGACGGCTCCAGCAACATCGCCCTGTGGTCCGTGGACGAGAACGGACAGGACATCGACCTGCTGGTCAACGAGACCGGCGGCTACGAGGGGGAGGTCGCGCTGAACTTCGGCGAGGACCCCGCCGCGCTGCGCATCGAGGCCGACGGCGCCTGGACCATCGACCTCGTGCATCTGGCCGAGGCACCGCGCTGGGACGGCGAGGGCGTCTACGAGGACAGGGGCGATTCCGTGCTCATCGTGGACGGCGTCGCCGACGGCCTGACCCCGGTCACCCTCACCCATGACGGGGAGAGCAACTTCGCGATCTGGACCTGGGGCGAGAGCTACCCCGACCTGATCGTCAACGACATCGGAGCCTACGACGGCACCACGCTGCTGCCCGACGGCACCCTGGTCCTCCAGATCGATGCCGACGGCACCTGGACCATCTCCCCCAGCTGAGACCGAACAGCGGACGCCAGGCGGCCCCGCCGCCCACGCTCCTCCACCGCTCACTCGCCGTCGGCCCCACGATCTCGGGCCCCGTCGGAAGGACCTTCCATGCGCTTCACCCAGGACATGACATCCGCTTTCGGCGACTGGCTCGAATGCGACCGCATCCGGCATGCGCTCATCGCGGAGCGCCCCGACATCGCCTCCAGAACGACGCTCCATCCCCAGCGCCCGATGCTGCGCATCCACCTCCCAGGCGGAGATGTCGTGGTCGCGAGGGCAGGAGACGACGGACCCGCCGCCTGGATCGTGGGGGTCGCCGCCTCTCCCGACCCCGTGCTCCACGACGCGAGCTCCGCCGAGTCGGCGACCGCTCTCGCGCTGACCCTGCTGGACCGCAGCTGACCGGCGAGGCGCCTCCGCCACGCAGGCCCGCACCGACCTCCTTCAGGACGGCGGCGCTCCCGTGGCCGAGGATCACCACCGCGCGCTCAGCGAAGAGTCGCGAGCACGAGGCTCCACACGCAGATCACCAGCAGCATGCCCAGGCTGGGCCCGAGCGCCTTCCTGGTGATCTCCCCCTCCCGGCCGGAGAGCCCGACGGCGCCGGCCGCGATCGCGATCGACTGCGGGGAGATGACCTTGGCGGTCGTGCCGCCGGCGGTGTTCGCGCCGACGAGCAGCGCCGAGGACACCCCGATGCCGGCAGCTGTGGTCTCCTGCAGCGGGGCGAAGAGGGTGTTGTTGTTGACGACCGATCCGGTGAGGAACACGCCGATCCAGCCGATCACCGGCGCGATCAGCGGGAACAGCGGGCCCACGGCCGCGAGGGCGGTGCCCATCGTGGCCGAGCCCCCTGAGTGGCCGGCGATGTTCGCGAGCATCAGGATCACGGCGATCAGGGCGATCGCCGGGCCGAGGCTGCGCGCCGTCGCGACCAGCTCGCCGAGCAGCCGGCGCGCCGTGACCTGTGGGGTGGTGAGGAAGGAGACGATCACCGCCAGGAGGATCGCGGTGCCGGTCGCGCCGAGGAGGGAGAGGTTCCAGGTGACCTCGACGACGGTGCCGTCCGCGGCGGCGATCTGCCCGGTCAGGCCGGGAAGCGGGACCGCGAGCGTGGTGAATCCCAGGGCACCCGTGGTGAACAGCTCCTTCACCGGCGGCAGGGACCACAGCAGGATGAGTCCCGAGAGGATGTAGAAAGGGCTCCAGGCGACGACCACGTTGTTGAAGCTGTGGGTGCCGGGCACCGGGTCGGGGGCGCCGGGCTCGCGATGCACGCGCCTCGGCGACCACACCTGGCACACCGCGAAAACGGCCACCATCGTCGCGAGGCCGGCACCGATGTCGGCGAGCTCGGGGCCGAGGAACCACAGCACCCCGCCCTGCACCGCGCTGAAGACGAGGGAGACGGCCAGTACGACGGGGAAGGTCTCCCGCAGGCCGCGCAGCCCGTCCATGAGGATCACCAGCAGGAACGGGACCAGCACCGTGAGCGGCTGGAGCAGGAGCACCATCGCGCGGGACAGCTCCATCACCTCGAGCCCCGTCACCTGAGCTCCGACGAGGACCGGGATGCCGATCGCGCCGTAGGCGCCCGCTCCGACGTTCGCGATCAGGGAGAGCACCGCCGCGCGCATCGGGGCGAAGCCGAGCTGCACCAGCAGCGCCGCGCAGATCGCGATCGGCACCCCGAACCCTGCGACGCCCTCGAGGAAGGCCCCGAAGGCGAAGCTGATCAGCAGCACCTGGATGCGCTGGTCGGCGGAGACCGCGCTGATCGAGTCGCGGATGATGTCGAAACGGCCCGAGAGCACCGCCAGACGGTACAGCCACACCGCCATCACGATGATGTACGCGATCGGCCAGAGTGCCGTGAGCAGCCCCGAGAGCCCGGCGCCGGCGACTGCGGTGGCGGGCATGCCGTAGGCGATCAGGGCGACGAGCACCTCGACGGCCAGGGCGATCAGACCCGAGAGCACCCCGGAGAGCTTCAGCACCACCATCAGCAGCAGGAAGACGAAGATGGGGAGGGCGGCCGCGAGGGCCGAGAGGAGGAGGTTGTCGAGCGGGTCGAGGGTCTGGGTCCACATGAGAGGTCTCCGAGGTCGTGCCGGAGCGGGCGCTCCGGCGGTGACGCGGTCAGGGACGAGGCCCCGACATCCCGGGGATGTCGGGGGCCTCGACTCTGAGGCTCCCGGGGAGGCCCGCGCGACCTCCCGAGCCTGGTGCGTCAGCCGCGCAGGCTGGCGGCGACGGCTTCGAGCGCATCGGCGCTGGAGCGCAGCTTCTCGAGCTCCGGCGCGTCGAACGGCGTCTCGCGGACCGGTCGGGCGCCGAACGAGCCGACGATGCTCGGCACGGACAGGGCCACCCCATCGATGCCGTGGAAGTCTTCGAGCACGGTGGAGACGTTCAGCACCGCGTTTTCGTCCTTGAGGATCGCCTCGACGATGCGCGCGCTGGACAGGCCGATCGCGTAGTTCGTCGCCCCCTTGCCCTGGATCACCTTGTAGGCGGCGTCCCGCACGTCCACGGCGATCCGGTCGAGCTCCTCGAGCGTAAACCGCTGTGCGCCGTCCTCCGCCCGCCACTCGAGGATCGGCACGGAGTGGATGCGGGCGGCGGACCACAACGGGAACTCGGTGTCGCCGTGCTCGCCGACGATCTGGGCGTGGACGGAGGTGGGCGCCACCCCGGTGCGTCGCGCGATCTCCCAGCGCAGGCGCGAGGTGTCCAGCACGGTGCCGGAGGCGAACACCCTTTCGGCCGGCAGTCCGGAGGCTTCGTGGGCGAGCATGGTGAGGACGTCGCAGGGGTTCGTGACGATCACGAAGACCGCGTTCGGTGCGACCTCGAGGGTGCGGCGCATGATGTCCCCGACGATCTTCGCGTTGGTCGCGGCGAGCTCGATGCGGGTCTGTCCGGGCTTCTGCTTGGCGCCGGCGGTGATCACCACGACATGGGAGCCCTCGACCACGCCGATGTCGGAGCCGCCGATGATGTCGCTGGCACGGGTGAACAGGGTGCCGTGGGCGAGGTCGAGCACCTCGGCCTCGGTCTTCGCGGCGTCGATGTCGTACAGGGCGACGTGGCGGGCGGAGCCGCGGATGAGCGAGGCGTAGGCGACGCTGGAGCCGACGGCGCCGGCCCCGATGACGGTGAGCTTCGAATTCTCGATCATGCGTCGACCTTAGTTCCGGCGCCCCGAGCGGTCCAGGGCCCGAAGTCCTGTCTCGCGGGATCTCATGGACGCCCTGACGCGGCGGCCGGGAGTTCGGGCGCGCCCCGATGGCCCTCCTGCGCGCGCGTACGGATCTCAGCCCTCCGCAGGGCGGATCCCGAGCTCCTCGGCATGGGTGCTGATGGTCCCGGCGAGTGCGAGGTCGCGGGAGGTCACCCCGCCCACGTCGTGGCTCGAGAGGGTCACGGTGACCTCGGGATAGGTCAGGAGGATGTCGGGATGGTGATTCGCCGCCTCGGCGGAGACGCCGACACGGTTCACGAACGCGAGCCCGGTCGCGAAGTCGCCGGTGTCGAAGCGTGCGGTGAGGGTATCGCCCTCCTGGTGCCAGCCGGTGAGCTCGGCGTCGGCGATCTGCTCGGGGGTCAGGGTCTGCTTCGGATCAGCCATGGCCCCATCGTGCCCCGTCCGCGGCCCGACGGCCAGACCCTCGGCGCGGCACACTGGGGACATGGAAGACCTGCGAGTGGATCCCGGCCCGGGGGCGCCCCGCGGCCTGCGCATCCCCGCCGCGGAGCTGGTCGAGCAGTTCTCCCATGCCTCCGGACCAGGAGGCCAGGGGGTGAACACCGCCGACTCGCGGGTGCAGCTGAGCCTGGACCTCGCCGCCACCTCGGCCCTGGACGAGGTCCAGCGTGCCCGCGTGCTCGAACGTCTCGCGACCCGCACCGCCGGCAGGGTCCTCACCGTCACCGCCTCCGAGCAGCGCTCCCAGCACCGGAACCGTCGGGCGGCGCGCGAGCGGCTCGCCGCGCTGCTGCGCGAGGCTGTCGCCCCGGAGGTGCCGCGTCGGGCGACCCGGCCGACGTCCGGCTCCCGCCGCCGACGCCTCGCCGCCAAGCGTCGCCGCGCCGACCTCAAGCAGACCCGCAGGCCGCCGCGGGACGAATGAGCGGCAGGCGGGCCCTGGGGGCCGGGCCCCGACCGCCCGGCGGGACCTACGCTCGCAGACCGATCAGCCCAGACATGGGCATTCGCCCGTCCGCGCCCCGGTCAGCGCATACCCTCGCACCATGATCCGTCAGCTCATCGCACGCCTGTTCTGGGCGGTGTCGCCCTGGAGGCTCGTCGTCGAGCGCGTCCCGGACCGGCCCACGCTCTTGATCGGGGCACCGCACACCTCCAACTGGGACTTCGTGCTCATGCTGGGGATCGCCTGGCGGCTGCGGATCAAACTGCGCTGGCTGGGCAAGCACGACCTGTTCACCGGCTGGAAGGGACCGGTGATGCGAACGCTCGGCGGCATCCCGGTGGACCGCCGCGACCCCGCCAAGGTGGTCGACGAGGTCATCGCCCTGGTCCGCACCGGCACGGTGTTCGGGCTGGTCATCACCCCGGACGGCACGCGCGGGGAGCACACGCACTGGAAGTCCGGCTTCTACCGGATCGCGCGCGCGACGGGGCTCCCGCTCACCCTCGGCTACGTGGACCGCACCACCATGACCAGCGGGCTCGGCCCGATCATGGAGGTGACCGGGGACGTGCGAGCCGACATGGACCGCATCCGCGCCTTCTTCGCCGACAAGGCCGGCTTCGCCCCCGAGCGGCGGGTCGAGCCGAGGCTGCGCGAGGAGGACCTGCCCGAGACGGACTGAGCCGTCGCGGCGGGGCCGGCCGACAGGACCGCACCTGGACGCGGTGCGCTGGGGACCGACCGGACGCTGCGGGCTACCGGGGCAGCCAGGTCCACCCCTCGACCAGGGCGATCTCCCGCAGCGGGTCCGGCGGCGGGACGGCACGGCCGCGGGCGACCTCCCGGGCCATGAGCGCGGCGATCACCGCGTCCAGGACGTCGTCCTCCTCCACGCAGGCGGCGTCGTGGCCGGCCCAGTCCAGGCCGGGGAACCGCCCGCCGAGCGCCTCGACCAGTCCGCGACGCGCCGCGCGCCCGCCTGTGCCCTTGTAGCCGCGGTGCGGCAGACCCCACCGCCGCAGCGCCGCCGCGGGGTAGACCTCGCAGATCCGCCCGTTCCCGTCGCGGGCGACGTCGATCCCCTCCTCCCGCAGTCGCGCCTCGATCCCGGCCCAGCGCAGCGCGGGATGGGCGATGCGGTCCGTGGAGACGCTCAGCGGGGTCAGGCCCGTGCGGGCGTGGACGGCACGGTCGGTCTCCCGCATCGCCAGTCCTCGACGCCACTCGTCCCCGGTCGACCCGGGCGGCGAGAGGGTCCCGGTCGCCTGGGCGGCGAGCAGCTCGACGAAGCGGCGCGGCCAGCCGACCGGCACATCGACCCCAACCTTCCCCGCGCCGCGCACCCTCTGCGCGATCAGGGCATCGTCCGCTCCGGTGGCCGCCTCCGCGAGCACGAGCGCGCCGGAGGCGGGATCCTCCTCGCGTAGCACCGCGAGTCCGGTGCGACGGTCCTGGGCGGCCAGATCGAGGCCGACATAGCGCGTGGGCATCCGCCCAGGATAGGGACCTCGCCCGTACCCTCGAGGGGTGACCGAGCCCACACCGCACCGCCCCGTCCTCCGCCTGACGAGGCGGGGTCGCCTCGTGCGCACGGCGCTCGTGCTGCTGGTCGTGATCGCGCTGGTGCTGCTGCTCGTCTCGCTCGTGCGCGGGGCGGGCACGCCGTCGGAGCAGCAGGAGCGCAGCACCGCCGCGGAGTCCGCGGCCCCGGAGCACGAGGAGACGCCCGCCGCCTCCGACGAGGGCGGCGGGAGCGCGGCGGAGGACGGCGCCCCAGCGGCGGAGCCGACCGGCGAAGAGGCCTCTGGCGAGGAGGCGACGCCGACCGACGACGCGGCGGAGGGGACCCCCGAGGCGGAGTCCCCGGAGGCGGGCGGTGACGAGGAGATGGTGCGCAGCGGGACCGTCGGCGCCGGGACCTGGACGGTCGCCGCCGCGGCGGGGGACGCGCCGACCGAGGGCGTGCTGCGCACCTACGCGGTGCGGGTCGAAGACGGGATCGGCGTCGATGCCGAGGAGGCCGCGGAGGAGATCGCCGCCGTGCTCGCCGACGAGCGCGGCTGGCAGGGCCCTGCCGACGTCGTCTTCCACCGGGTCGCGGACCCGGCGGAGGCGGAGTTCACGATCTCGATCGGCTCCCCGCCCACGGTCGACGAGCTGTGCCTGCCGGCGAGGACAGGCGGGCTGTGGAGCTGCCGGATCGGCCCCGAGGTGGCGCTGAACTCCGACCGCTGGCTGCATGCGACCCCCACCTACGACGACCTCGTCGAGTACCGCGCGTACATGATCAACCACGAGGTGGGTCACTTCCTCGGCCACGGCCACTCGAGCTGCCCGGCCGACGGCTCACCCGCCCCGGTCATGCTCCAGCAGTCCATCGACCTGCAGGGATGCACGCCGAACGCCTGGCCCGCCGGCGAGGAGGGCTGACAGGACCGGGCCACAGCCGCCGGACCCGGGAGCTGCGGACCCGTCCTCGCCGCCCGGCGCACGAGCGGGAATCCCGCGCCGAGGACGGGGGCCAGCCCCAGTGCCGAGGGGCCGCCGCCGGGCCTAGCCTCATGGGCATGAACTCCTTCTTCGCCACCCTCCGCGGCTTCCGCTTCCGCCGCGGCCCCCAGCGCATCCTCGGCGGCATCGCCGGTGGTCTCGCCGAGCTCACCGGACTGAACGTGTGGCTCATGCGTCTGCTCGTGCTCGCCTCGTTCCTGCTGCCCGTGCTCGGCGTCGGCGCGTATCTCGCGGTGTGGCTGCTGACCCCCTGGCAGGACGGCACGATCCCGCTCGAGCGTCTGCTCGACCGCGGCTGATCACCGGGGAGCGTCGCTGGCTACGATGAGCGCACCGCGCCCCAGGGCGCCCTGCTCCGGAAGGTCCTCGATGCCCGATCGCTCCCGTCCCCTGCGCCGCCTCGGCTTCCTCACCATCGGCCTGTTCGACCCGGCCGATCCCGCGCTCGGGCACGAGTCGACCCTGTCGCTCATCGAGCTCGGCGAGGAGCTCGGCCTCGACAGTGCCTGGCTGCGCCACCGACACCTGCAGTTCGGGATCTCCTCCCCGATCGCGGTGATGGCCGCGGCGAGCCAGCGCACCTCCCGGATCGAGCTGGGCACCGCGGTGACGCCGCTGGGCTGGGAGAACCCGCTGCGCCTCGCGGAGGACCTCGCGACCGTCGACGTGCTCTCCGGCGGCCGGATCAATCCCGGCGTCAGCGTCGGCACCCCGATGCAGTACGACACCGTCAAGGACGCCCTCTACCCGGACACCGCCGAGGTCGAGGACTTCTCCAAGACCAGGGTGGAGCGTCTCGCGGGCCTGCTCGCCGGCGAGCGGGTGCGGGAGCTGGAGGGGAAGCAGGGCGTGGTCGAGGAGTACTCCTCCCGCGTCGAGCCCCACTCCCCCGGTCTGCGCGAGCGGCTCTGGTACGGCGCCGGGTCCCTCGACTCCGCTGTCTGGGCCGGGGAGCACGGCCTGCACCTGCTCTCCTCCAGCGTCCTCTTCCCCGGTCCCGACGAGGAGCCGGACTTCGCCGCGGTCCAGGCCGCACAGATCCGCGCCTTCCGTGCCGCGGGCGGCACCCGCGCCTCGCAGGGCCTGGTCGTGATCCCCACCGACTCGGCGTCGGCCGAGCAGGCGGAGCGCTACCGCGCCTATGCCGCCGAGCGCCTCCCGCGCACCCGCACCCCGCAGGGTCCGCGCCGGATGATGTTCGCCCCGGACCTGGTGGGCACGAGCGAGGAGATCGCCGAGCAGCTGTGGGCGCACGAGGGCTTCCGCGAGGTCGACGAGGTCGCCTTCGCGCTCCCCTTCAGCTTCTCCCACGAGGACTACGTGCAGATCCTCACCGACATCGCCACCCGGCTCGGACCGGCGCTCGGCTGGTCCCCGGAGAGCGCCTGAGGGCCGACGAGCCCGATGGCACGCCGTGCCGCGTCCCGTCGGCCGCTCCTCCGGTCGCCTCGGCCCGCCGCCGGCCCTCCGGCTCAGTCCCCGGTCCCGCCGAGCTGCTCGGCGAGCATGACCAGGATCCCGCTCGGGCCGCGCAGGTAGGTCAGGCGGTAGACGTCCTCGTAGGTCGCCACGCCCCGCACGGGACGGCAGCCGTGACGCGCCGCGATCTCGAGCGCCGCGTCGAGGTCCTCGACCCGGAAGGCGACGCGGTGCATTCCGATCTCGTGCGGCTGCGTCGGGGCGGTCTCGATCGCCTCGGGGTGGAGGTACTCGAACAGCTCCAGCTGCCCGCTCCCGTCGGGCAGTCCGAGCAGCGCGATCCGCGCGTGGTTGTCGTCCAGCCCCACGGCGGTCGAGGCCCATTCGCCCTGCACGGTGTCGGTCCCGAGCACGGTCAGGCCCAGGTCGGTGAAGAAGGCGATCGCCTCCTCGAGATCACGCACCGCGATCCCGACGTTATCCATGTGGATGCTCATGCCGCGCACGATAGACCCGCCCCTCCGCGGCGGGCAGGGCCCGCAGTGCGCAGGATCGGACCTACCTGCGGCGGCGCCACGGCTCTACTGTGAGCGCACGACGTGCCGCCGGCCCGCACCGACCCGCAGCACCGACACTGCAGGAGGACAGCCCCATGACCACCATCGGCACCTGTCTCTGGTTCGACGGCCGCATCGACGAGGCCGCCGAGTTCTACGTCTCCCTCGTCGAGGACTCCCGGATCCTCCAGCGCACCGTCTACGAGGCCGGCGGCGGCCCGCCGGACGGTCCCGATATGACCGGTCAGGCGCTCACCGTCGACCTGGTGCTCGGCGGGGTGCCGTACACGCTGCTGAACGGCGGGCCCGCCTTCCCGCTGTCGGAGGCGGTCTCGATCATGCTCACCGTCGAGTCGCAGGAGGAGGTCGACCGGCTGTGGGAGGCGCTGATCGCCGACGGCGGCGCGGAGTCGCAGTGCGGCTGGTACCGTGACCGGTTCGGCCTGTCCTGGCAGGTGATCCCGCAGCGGCTGAACGAGCTGCTGCAGGGCCCGCACGCCGAGGCGGTGACGCGCGAGATGATGACGCAGACGAAGCTCGACGTCGCCCGGCTCGAGGCCGCCGCCGGCTGAGCGGACCGCACCGCCCGACAGCAGGCGGGACGCCCGCGCCGCCCGGCGACAGGGCCTTCCGACCTGCGGGCGGGCCGACCGAGCCGTGAGACCCGCGCCGGCGTTTCGCCCTCGCGTCCGACCGAGGAGCACGATGGAGGCATGCCGTCCCCCGTCGCCCCCGCCGCACCGTCCCGCCCGGCGCTGCCCTGGCTCGCCGCCGCCGCGGTGATGCTGCTGTGGGCGTCCTCCTTCATCGTCATCCGCTTCTCCGGTGCGCACCTCTCCCCCGGCGCGATGACGCTGCTGCGGATGGTGACCGCGGTGCTGGTGATGCTCCCGCTTCTGCTGACCGGGCGGGTGCGGACGCCGCGGAACGGCCGGATGTGGGCCGGGGTGCTCGCCTGGGGCGTGGCCTGGTTCTGCGTGTACTCGGTGGTGCTCAACGCCTCGGAGCTGTTCCTGGATCCCGCGACCGCCGCGATGCTCGTGAATCTCGCGCCGCTGATCGTGGCCGTCGCCTCCGGCGTGCTGCTCGGCGAGGGACTGTCCCTGCGGCTGCTCGTCGGCGTCGTGATCGCGCTGTGCGGGATCGGGCTGATCACTCTGGCCACCTCGACCGGGCACGTGGAGGGACCGGGGCTCGTGCTCGGGCTGCTCGCGGCCGTGCTCTACGCCGGCAGCGTGCTGGGGCAGAAGCCGCTGCTGGCCCACATCGACTCGACCTCGATGACCGTCGTCGGGATGACGGCGGGGATGCTGGCCTGCCTGCCCTTCGCCCCGCAGCTCGTCGCGGAGCTGAGCCGTGCCCCGGCCTCGGCGATCGCGGCGGTGGTGTACATGGGCGTGCTGCCCACCGCGGCCGCCTTCCTGCTGTGGGGCTACGCCCTCACCCACACGCCGGCCGGGGTGCTCACTTCCTCCTCCCTGATCGTCCCCGCGATCACGGTGGTGCTCGCCTGGACGATCCTCGGCGAGGTGCCGCCGCCGCTCGCCGCGCTCGGCGGCGTGCTGTGCCTGGCCGGCGCCGCGGTCGCGATCCTGCCCGCGATGCTCGCGTCGCTGCGCTCCCGGACGTGATCGCGGCCACCGTCCTCACCGGCCCGACGGCGCGCGCGGGCAGGGGAGCGCACGGACATCGCAGGACGAGGGAGTCCAGCTGCCGCCTCACTGCGCAGGTCAGGGCGATCCCGGGACGATCCCGGCAATCCCGCGCAGATGCCTGACTGGTTCCTCACGAATCGTCCCGGGAACTGGAGCATCCGACAATCCGTTCCTAGAGTCGGGCTCGGTCGGCGGCCAGGGACAGCGTCCGCGCAGGAGCAGCGGTCCTCGCTCGCCGAGCCGGATCTCCCCGTCGGATCGCTCGTGCCGCGAGCGGTCCTGTCCCGAGCGTCGACCGAGAGGATCGTGATGGCCGAGGCCCCGCCCGCCCCCAGCGCACAGAAGGAGGGAGGTGCTCGGCCCGCGCACTCCCGCGTGAACCTGCCGGTCTTCGTCGGCACCTCCGTGATCATCGTGGCGTTCGTGCTGTTCGCCGCGATCTGGCCCGGCGCCGCCGAGACCGCGATCTTCGGCTCGATGGCCTGGATCGCGACGAACTTCGGCTGGTACTACGTCCTGACCGCCGCGATCGTGGTCGTCTTCGTGCTGCTCGTGGCGCTCTCCCGCGTGGGCCGCACCCGGATGGGCCCGGATCATTCCGTGCCGAAGTACAACCTCTTCACCTGGGCGGCGATGCTGTTCGCGGCCGGCATCGGCGTGGACCTGATGTTCTTCGGCATCTCGGGCCCGGCCACCAACATCCTCACCCCGCCCGATGCGCCGGCGGGCTCCGACGAGGCCGCCCGGATGGCGACGATCTGGACGATCTTCCACTACGGCATCCCCGGCTGGGCGATGTACGCGCTGATGGGCATGGCCTTCGGCCTGTTCGCCTATCGCTACCACCTGCCGCTGTCGATCCGCTCGGCGCTCGCACCGATCTTCGGCCGGCGCATCCACGGCGCCGTCGGCCATGTCGCCGAGATCGGCTCGACGATCGGCACGATCTTCGGGATATCCGTCTCCCTCGGCATCGGCGTGGTGTTCCTGAACTACGGGCTCTCCGCCCTGTTCGGGATCCCGAACTCGATCTCGGTGCAGATCGCCCTGATGGCGCTCGCGGTCGGCATCACGATCGTCTCGACCGTCTCCGGCGTCGACAAGGGCATCCGTCGCCTCTCCGAGCTCAACGTGCTGCTGGCGATCGCACTGATGCTGTGGGTTCTCTTCTCCGGGCAGACCCACCAGCTGCTCAACGCCCTCGTCCAGAACATCGGCGACTTCTTCTCCCGCTTCCCCGGGATGATGATGAACACCTTCGCCTACACCGACGGCGCCGCCGACTACCCCTCCGACCAGTGGATGGCGGACTGGACCCTGTTCTTCTGGGCATGGTGGATCGCCTGGGCGCCCTTCGTGAGCCTGTTCCTGGCGCGCATCTCCCGTGGCCGCACCCTTCGCGAGTTCGTCGTCGGCGTGCTGCTGATCCCCTTCTCGTTCATCCTGCTGTGGGTGTCGATCTTCGGGAACGCGGCGCTGAGCTTCGCAGGCGACGGAGACTTCCTCGACCTCGCCGTGAACCAGCCCGAGTCCGGCTTCTTCAACCTGCTCGAGCAGTACCCGGGTGCGCTCTTCACCGTCTCGCTCGCCGTGGTGACGGGACTGTTCTTCTACGTCACCTCCGCGGACTCCGGCTCGCTGGTGATGGCGAACATGACCTCGAAGGCCTCCAGCACGGACTCCGACGGCCCGCCCTGGCTGCGGATCGTATGGGCCGTGGTCACCGGCGCGCTCACCCTCGTGATGCTCTTCATCGACGGGGTGTACACCCTCCAGGCCGCGACCGTGGTGGTGGGCCTGCCGCTGTCGATCCTGGTGTACCTGGTGATGTTCAGCCTGTGGAAGGTGCTGCGCACCGAGCAGATGGACCTCGACGCCCGCACCGCGGCCCTGCCCGGCGTGCTCACCTCCCGGGTGCGCGGCGGCGAGTCCCACGACCGCGTCCCGTGGCAGCAGCGCCTGCGGGGCCGCATGTCCTACGCCGACGAGGGCAGGGCCCGGGCCTTCGTGGCGGAGGTCGCGACCCCCGCCGTCGAGGAGGTCGCCTCGGAGCTGCGCGCCCTCGGCGCGGATGTCTCCTGCCATCGCGGCGAACATCCCGACCACGGCGTGCCGTACATCGACCTGGTCGTCTCGTTCCCGCATGCCGAGGACTTCAAGTATCAGGCCTACCCGGTCGCGTACTCGGTGCCGAGCTTCGCCGCGAACCTCTCCACCGTGCGGGACGTCTACTACCGCATCGAGATCTTCTCGCGCACCGGCTCCCGCGGACGCGACATCATGGGGTACGCGAAGGAGCAGGTCATCAGCGACGTCCTGGACGCCTACGACGCTCACATCATGTACCTGACGATGAGCGACGAGATCGGCACCGCCACCGGCACGATCCCTGTCACCGCCCCGGACACCTGGGACGACGCCGACCACGTCGACGCCGAGCCCGAAGGCGCACAGGGCGAGGACCACCGGTCCGATGCGACCCAGCCCGACCAGCCCACAGGCCCCGCCACCGCGCGGACGACGAAGGAGAACCATGACTGAGAGCCCCGCGACCCTGTTCATCGACGGCGCCTGGGTGCCGTCCTCCACCGGTGAGACCCGCACGATCACCTGTCCGGCCGACGGCACCGAGGTGGGCGTGGTCTCCGAGGCCGGCGCCGAGGACGTCGAGCGCGCGATCCTCGCCGCCCGCGCTGCCTTCGAGCGCGGCGAGTGGTCCGGCACCCCGGCCGGCCAGCGCGGCGACTTCCTGCTGCGCGTCGCGGATCGCCTGGCCGAGCGGAAGGACGAGTTCGCCCGCGCCGAGGCGCAGGACACCGGCAAGCGCCTGGTCGAGGCCGAGGGCGACATGGACGACATCGCCTCCTGCTTCCGCTACTTCGGGAAGATCGCCGACCAGGACCCGGGCCGTCTGGTCGACGCGGGCGATGCCGCGGTGATCTCCCGCGTGGTCCGCGAGCCCGTCGGCGTGTGCGGCATGATCACGCCGTGGAACTTCCCGCTGCTGCAGGGCGCGTGGAAGATCGCCCCCGCGCTCGCAGCCGGCAACGCCTTCGTGATCAAGCCCGCCGAGCTCACCCCGCACACCGCGATCCTGATGATGGAGGTACTCGACGAGCTCGGGCTCCCCAAGGGCGTGGCGAACCTGGTGCTCGGCGACGGCGGCACCGTCGGCGCCCCGCTGTCCTCCCACCCGGAGATCGACCTGGTCTCCTTCACGGGCGGCCTGGTCACCGGGCGGAAGATCGCCGAGTCCGCCGCGAAGGGCATCAAGAAGGTCGCCCTCGAGCTCGGCGGGAAGAACCCCAACGTCGTCTTCGCCGACGCGGACTACGGGGCGGCGCTCGACAACGCGCTGAACGCCGGCTTCCTCGACTCGGGCCTGGTGTGCTCGGCGGGCACGCGTCTGATCATCCACGAGTCCATCGCCGAGCGATTCGTCGACGACCTCGTCGCCCGCGCCGAGGGCATCGTCATGGGCGGCCCCTTCGACGAGAGCGCGGAGACCGGTCCGCTGATCTCGAAGGCCCACCGCGAGAAGGTCACCGACTACGTGAAGCGCGGCGTCGAGGCCGGGGCGCGGCTGCGCACCGGCGGCCACTGGGGCGGCCCCGAGCACGAGAACGGCTTCTTCTACGCCCCGACCGTGCTGGACCGCTGCACCCGGGACAACCCCGCCGTGATCGAGGAGGGCTTCGGCCCGGTGATCACGGTGGAGACCTTCTCCACCGAGCAGGAGGCGATCGAGATCGCCAACCACACCGAGTACGGCCTGGCCGGCGCGGTGTGGACCTCCGACGCGGGCACCGCGAACCGGGTCTCGCGCGCGCTGCGCCACGGCACGATCTGGATCAACGACTACCACCCCTACCTGCCGCAGGCGGAGTGGGGCGGCTTCAAGATGTCCGGGTTCGGGCGCGAGCTCGGCCCCACGGGTCTCGAGGAGTACACCGAGGCCAAGCACATCTACCAGAACACCGAGCCGGCCGCCTCCGGCTGGTTCCCCCGCAAGGGCTGACCGCCCCCGCGCCGTCCCGCGCGGCACCGTGCGGGACGGCACGCCTCGCCCCACCCCTCTCAGCAGGAAGCAGAAGAGATGACCCAGAAGGACCTCACGTCCGAGAACCCCATCGCCGAGTACGACTACATCGTGGTCGGCGGCGGCTCCGCCGGAGCCGTCGTCGCCGCCCGCCTGAGCGAGGACCCGAGCCTCGAGGTGGCGCTGCTCGAGGCCGGCCCGCACGACCTCGATCACGAGGAGGTGCTGCAGCTGAAGCGCTGGCCGGAGCTGCTGGAGTCGGGGCTGGACTGGGACTACCCGATCGAGCCGCAGGAGAACGGCAACTCCTTCATGCGCCACGCCCGGGCCAAGGTGCTGGGCGGCTGCTCCTCCCACAACTCCTGCATCGCCTTCCACCCGCCGGCGGAGGACATGGACCTGTGGGAGCGCCTCGGCGCCGAGGGCTGGGGCTCCAAGGACATGCTCCCGCTCATCGAGCGCCTGGAGAACAACCGCGACCGCGAGGGCGCCGGCCACGGCAGCGAGGGCCCCGTCGAGCTGATGGACGCCCCGGCCGACGACAAGCTCGGCATCGCCCTGCTCGACGCGTGCGAGCAGGCCGGGATCCCCCGCGCCCGCTTCAACGACTTCTCCACCGTCGTCAACGGCGCGAACTGGTTCCAGGTCAACCGCCAGGCCGACGGCACCCGCGCCTCCTCCTCCGTCTCCTACCTCCACCCGATCCGGGACCGGGAGAACCTGCACGTCCTCACCGGGCACCAGGTCATGCAGGTCCTCTTCGACGAGGACCAGCGGGCCACGGGCGTGGAGTACATCGACAACTCCTTCGACCGCTCCTCGATCATGAACGCCCGCAAGGAGGTCATCCTCTCCGCCGGCGCGATCGACTCGCCGAAGCTGCTGATGCTCTCCGGTATCGGCCCCGCCGATCACCTGCACGAGGTGGGCATCGCGGTGCGCGTGGACTCCCCCGGCGTCGGCTCGAACCTGCAGGACCACCCCGAGGCGGTCATCTCCTGGGAGTCGACGCAGAAGATGACGCGCGAGTCCACCCAGTGGTGGGAGATCGGGATCTTCACCCCCACCGAGGAGGGCCTGGACCTGCCGGACCTGATGATGCACTACGGCTCGGTGCCCTTCGACATGCACACCCGCCGCCAGGGCTACCCCACCTCCCCGGAGTCCTTCGCCCTGACCCCGAACGTCACCCACGCCCGCTCCCGCGGCACGGTGCGCCTGCGCACGATCGACTATCGCGACAAGCCGAAGGTCGATCCGCGCTACTTCACCGACGAGGAGGGCCACGACATGCGCGTGGCCGTCGCGGGCATCCGCAAGGCCCGCGAGATCGTCGCCCAGTCCGGGATGGACGCCTACCGCGGCCGGGAGCTGTTCCCCGGCGAGGACGTGCAGAGCGACGAGGAGATCGCCGACTACGTCTCGAAGACGCACAACACCGTCTACCACCCCGCGGGGACGGTGCGGATGGGCGCCGCCGACGACGAGATGTCGCCGCTGGACCCGCAGCTGCGGGTCAAGGGTGTGAAGGGCCTGCGGGTCGTGGACGGCTCGGTCATGCCGCAGCTGGTCGCGGTGAACCCCAACATCACCACGATGCTGATCGGCGAGCGCGCCGCGGACCTGATCCGCGAGCAGCAGGCCTGATCCGCCCCCACGGGGCCTGATCCGCGCACTCCGCGAGGCCGTGCCCCCTCCGCGAGACCGTGCCCCCTCCGCGAGACCGTGCCCCGAGACCGCGCCGGGCAGGGCCGTCCATCGGCCCTGCCCGGCGTTGCAGCACCCGCACCACGATTCGCTTCCCCGACTCCCCACGAACGGAGACCTTGTGAACACCGAGGACGACTCCCACCAGAGAACGGAGCAGACCCAGCGCTCCGCGCCGCGACGTCGAGCCGCCCGCCGCTCGGACAAGCTGGCGACCTTCGACTATGCACGCCCCAAGTACCCCCACAACATCCACCCCGCCCTCGTGCCCGGCATCGCCATCGACGAGCAGCGCCGCCGCTACAGCATCGACAAGTTCGTCCTCGCCGTGGCCGGGGTCCTCGCCGTCGGATTCGTGATCTGGGGCATCGTCGCCACCGACAGCGTCAGCGTGGTCGCGAACGCGGCCTACGGCTGGGTGATGGAGCACCTGGGGTGGCTGTTCAACGCCGTCGCCAGCATCGTGCTGGTGACCATGCTGGTCCTGGCCTTCACCCGCTACGGCAGGATCCCGCTGGGCAAGGACGAGGAGCGTCCCGAGTTCTCGACCTTCAGCTGGGTGGCGATGCTGTTCGCCGCCGGGCTCGGTATCGGCGTGATGTTCTGGGGGCCCTCGGAGCCTCTGACCTACTTCCTGTCCCCGCCGCCGCTGACGCATGAGGCGGAGTCCACCGAGGCCATGCACCACGCCCTGGCGCAGACCTACTTCCACTGGGGCTTCCACGCCTGGGCGATCTACGCCCTGGTGGGCGGGGCCGTCGCCTACTCCGCATACCGACGCGGCCGCACCCTGCTGATGTCCTCCGTGTTCGAACGCCTCTTCGGCAAGAAGCGCTCCGAGGGGTGGGCCGGCCAGCTGGTGGACATCTTCGCGATCATCGCCACCCTGTTCGGCACCGCGGCGGCCCTGGGCATCGCCGCTCTGCAGATCGGCGAGGGGGTCGTCATCGTCTCCGGCGCCTCCGAGCTGACCAACACGGTGCTGGTGCTGATCATCGGCGTGCTCTCGATCGGCTTCGTGATCTCGGCGGTCTCGGGGGTCTCCCGCGGCATCCGCTACCTCTCCAACACCAACATCGTGCTGACGATCGGCTTCGCCGGGCTGATCTTCCTGCTCGGCCCGACGCTGCTGCTGCTGAACCTGGTGCCCTCCGGCGTCATGCAGTACTTCAACTCGATGTTGGAGATGATGGGCCGCTCGGCCTCCTGGGGCCAGGACACGCTCGACTTCCAGTCCGCCTGGACCGTCTACTACTGGGCCTGGTGGATCTCCTGGTCGCCCTTCGTCGGCATCTTCATCGCCCGCATCTCCCGCGGTCGCACGATCCGCCAGTTCATCCTCGGGGTCATCTTCATCCCCTCCGCGCTGCTGTTCGTGGCGTACGGCGTGATGGGCGGCACGGCCATCTCCATGTATCGCGACGGGAAGCTCGGGGAGATCGAGACCGTGAACCCGGCTCAGGTGCTGTTCGACATGGTGGAGAACCTGCCGTTCGCAGACGTCCTGCCCGTGCTGATCATGGCGATCCTGGCGATCTTCTTCATCACCGCCGCGGACTCGGCCTCGGTGGTGATGGGCATCCTCACCACGCGCGGCAGCCAGAACCCGCCCAAGCTGCTGGTGGTGTTCTGGGGCATGGTGATGGGCGGCATCGCCCTGGTGATGCTGCTGCTGGGCGACGAGTCCGCGCTGCAGGGCCTGCAGTCGCTGGTGATCATCACCGCGGTGCCCTTCGCGATCATCGTGCTGCTGCTGATCATCGCCTGGCTGCGGGAGCTGAGCACCGATCCGCGGACGCTGCGCGAGAAGTACGCGGACACCGCCCTGCGCAACGCCATCGTGACGGGCGTCGACAGGTACGACGACGACTTCGAGCTCCAGGTCGTCCCCTCGGCGCCCGGGACCGGCGCCGGAGCGGACGTCGAGTCCACGCATGCGGACTACACCGACTGGTACCGCCGTACTGATGAGGACGGCAGGCCCGTGGGGTACGACTTCGAGACCGACACCTGGGCCGACGGCTGGGAGCCGGAGAACGCGGGCGACGGCACCGGCGGGGCGGACGCCGCCCCCACCGACTCCGACGACACCACCGCCGGCGACGGCGGCAACGGCACGAGGAGGGGCCAGTCATGACATCGGTCAGGCAGAGAAGCACCCCCTGGCCCACACGGAGGACTTCCGGCACTTCGCAGAGCACGGCACGGACCTGCGTGAGGAGGAGGGCCGACGGGCTGAACGAGCTCAGCGGGCGGCGGGGGTGTCCTGGCTGAAGGTGTTCCACCAGCGATCCTCGCGCCGCTGCCAGAGCGAGGTGATGAAGAAGGTCTCCGCGGCCTGCTCGCGCGCGGCGCGGGCGTCGGCCCGGTAGCTCAGCAGCACAGCGTCCTGCCCCACCCGCAGCAGCCGCGCCTCGGACAGCGCGAAGTCCGCGGTGATCGGCCCGTCGGCCAGCTGGGCGAGATGGCGCTCCAGGTCGTTGACCCCATCGGTCTCCACGCCGAGGAAGTCCGGAGGCAGCAGCTCCCGCTCGGCCGCGACGTCCCCCGTGACCTGCGCCTGCCACACCTGCTCCTCGAGGGCGAGGAAGAACTGCACGTCGTCGGGTTCCATACGCTCATCGTGCCATTGCCCCCGGGTGTCGGCGCGCACCGGCGGCAAGCAGGGGCGGCGCACCGCTACAGGATCGACGGCTTCGCGATGCCGAAGCGGGATCTCGCCGAGCTGCTGGAGGCGATCCGGGCCTACCTGGCGGCACAGCGATAGCTCGGCGCACTCGCCACCGGTCGGCCCAGCCCCTCAGCCCTCCGTCGCGCGATCGGCGAAGGCGAGGATCTCCTGCACGACGTCGTCGCGGGTGGTGGGCTCGTTGTGGACCTCGTGGCGCACGCCCGGGTAGATGCGCGTGCGCACGTCGGTGCAGCCGGCCTCGTGCAGACGGTTGGCGACGTGAAGCGCGCCCTCGCCGTAGTTCGCCACCGGGTCCTGGTCGCCGGCGAGGATCAGCACGGGCAGTCCCGCGGGCAGGTCGGAGTAGAACGCCTCGGAGTTCGCCCGGTCGTAGACGTCCACGAAGCCCTGGAGGAAGCGGGCGCTCATGGGGGCGCCGAAGTTGTTGAGGGGGTCGCGGCCGTGGTCGGTGACGACGTCCTCGTCGAGCGCGACCCAGGCGGTGGGCCCGGCGTCCTCCCCGAAGCGGTCGAGGAACCCGTCGAAGAGCTGGGCGACGAGCTCCTCGGGGGCGGGGTCGGCCCTCTGCGCGCCGGTGGCGAGGGCGGCGAGCGCCTCGCGGTCGATGCTCGCCTCGATCCCTCGCATCTGCGCCGCGATCCCGCCGAGCACCAGACCGGCGAGCTGCGCCTGCGGTGCGGTCGCGACGACGCGCGCGATCATCGAGCCCCAGCTGTGGCCGTAGAGGACGTGCGGCAGGCCGGGCAGGATCTCACGGGCACGAGCCTGGAGCGCGAGCTCGTCCTCGACGACGATGCGCGCCGCCTCGTCCCCGGCGTCCGCCCAGATTCCCGAGCGCATCGCGGTCGCGCCGTGGCCGGCGTGGTCGCCCGCGAGGACGGCGAAGCCGTCATCGACGAGGGCGCTGATCACATGCAGGTAGCGGCGGGAGTGCTCGCCGAGCCCGTGGACGATCTGCACGATGCCACGGGGCTCGGCGGCGGGCACGTGCAGCCACGCCTGGATCTCGTCGCGACCGTTCGCGGAGGGGAAGGTGATCTCGTGCAGGGCCATGGGGTCTCCTCGTGCCGGGGTGCCGCGCCTCTGCGCACGGCCGTAGCCAGCCTAGCCGTGGGGGGGGGTGTCCGCGCCCTCGTCGATTGATGATCTCGGCGGCCGGTCCCCGCCGTCGCGGCGAGCGAGTGAAGCAGGCGTGGTTCATGACCACGTCGTCCTGGTAGCGCGAGCGGTGGCCTGCGGTGATCAGGTCCCCCGGCCGCAGCGCCGCGCGCGTGCCGTGGAAGTACTGGGGGTGCTGGGGCTCGTCTTCGCTCTCCACAGGCGGAGTGCCCGTCGCCGTCATCCGCCCAGGTGGCGGCGCAGATGGGTGCCCGTGAGGCTGTCGTCGTCGGCGGCGATCTGCTCGGGGGTGCCGCGGGCGACGAGGCGGCCGCCCGCGGCGCCGCCGCCCGGTCCCATGTCGATCACCCAGTCGGCGTTGGCGATCAGGTCGAGGTCGTGCTCGATGACCAGGACGGTCGCGCCGTTGTCGACGAGCCGGTCCAGGACGTGCACGAGGGTGCGCACGTCCAGCGGGTGCAGGCCGACGCTCGGCTCGTCGAAGACGAACACGGCGTCGCGCTGGGTGCGTCCCATCTGCCCGGCGAGCTTGAGCCGCTGCGCCTCGCCGCCCGAGAGGGCCGGGGTGTCCTCGCCCAGGGTGAGATAGCCGAGCCCGAGGTCGACCAGGGTCTCGAGGGTGCGACGGACGGCGCGGACGTCGCCGACGAGCTCGATCGCCTCGGCGACGGTGGCGGAGAGCAGGCCGGGCAGGGTCACGTCCCCTCGCCGGATCTCCGAGGCCTCAGGGGCAAAGCGGCTCCCCTCGCAGTCGGGGCAGTCGATGTCGACGTCGGGCAGGAACTGCACGTCGAGCTCGACGCGGCCCGTGCCCTCGCAGCGCGGACAGCGCAGGGAGCCGGTGTTGTAGGAGAAGTCGCCCATGGTCAGTCCGCGCTCCTGCGCGGCCGGGGTGCGGGCGAACTCGCGCCGCAGGGGGTCCAGCACGCCCGAGTAGGTGGCGACGGTCGAGCGGACGTTCACGCCGATCGGGGTCGCGTCGATGCGGTGGACGTGCTCGACCCCGTCGGCCTCGAGCGCACGGACATGAGCGGGCAGGTCGCGGCCCTCGCTGCTCGCGCGCAGGGCGGGCACGAGCGTCTCGAGCACCAGGGTGGTCTTGCCCGAGCCGGAGACGCCGGTGACCGCGGTGAGGCGGCCGCGCGGCACGGAGACGTCGAGCTCCCGGACGGTGTGCAGCGGCGCGCTCTCCAGGCGGATCGCGCCGTGCGCGAAGACGTCCTGCTCGGCGGCGCGCTCGCGGACGACGATCTCCTCGCGGCCGTCGAGGAACGGGCCGAGCCGGGAGGCGGCGTCGGCGATGATCTCCTCGACGCTCCCCTGGGCGATGACGGTGCCGCCGTCGCCGCCCGCGCCGGGGCCGATCTCGAGGATCTCCTCGGCTTCGCGCAGCAGTTGCACGTCGTGGTCGACGACGAGCACGGAGTTCCCGTCGGCGAGCAGGTCGCCGATCAGCTCGACGAGCCCGTCGATGTTCGAGGGGTGCATGCCGATGCTGGGCTCGTCGAGCACGTAGAGCACGCCGGTGGTGCGGTTGCGGACGGCACGGGCGAGCTGGGCGCGCTGGCGCTCCCCGGTGGAGAGGGTGGAGCCGGCCCGGTCCAGGGAGAGATAGCCGAGGCCGAGGTGGACGAGACGCTCCGCCATCTGCAGGAACTGGTCCACGAGCCCGCGCGCCATCGGATGCATCTCGGACGGTAGGGGCTCGATGATCCTCGGCGCCCAGTCCAGGAGCTCGTCGAGCGTCATCGCGGAGGCGGCGGCGAGGTCCTTCCCGTCGATCTCGGGTTCCCGCGCCGCGGGCGAGAGCCGCGTGCCCTCGCAGGCGGGGCAGGTGCGCTCGACGAGGAAGCGGGAGACGCGGGCGAGCCGCCTCTCGTCATGGGCGCGGCGCAGCTCCTCGGTGACGGTGAGGCGGGCGTTGCGGAAGGTGAAGTCGAGGTCGTGGGCGCCCTTCTTCGAGCGGACCGTGATCACCTTCTTCTCCTCGGGACCGTCCAGGACGATCTCCTTCTCCCAGTCCTCGAGGTCCCGCCAGGGCACGTCGGTGCGCACCCCGAACTCGCGGGCGATGTCCGGCTGCACCTTCCAGCCGAACATGTTCCAGGGCTTCACGGCGCCCTCGTCGAGGGTCTTCGAGGGGTCCGGGACCAGGGCGTCGTCGTCGACCTCGCGCACGATCCCGGTGCCCTCGCAGGCGGGACAGGCGCCCTCGGAGTTGAAGGCGAGCGCCTCCGCGCCGGGCGGGTCCACGTCCGCTCCGCACTCCGGACAGGGATAGGGCTCCTCGGCGGCGACCAGCAGCGAGGGCGGGACGCGGTGCCCGTTCGGGCAGAGGTGGGAGGCCAGGCGCGAGTACATCAGTCGCAGCACGTTCAGCAGCTCGGTGGAGGTGCCGAAGGTGGAGCGGACGCTCGGCACCCCGGGCCGTTGGCGCAGCGCGAGCGCGGCGGGGACGTGCACGACCTCATCGACGTCCGCGCGCGGGGCCTGCGCCATGCGTCGACGGGTGTAGGTCGACAGCGCCTCGACGTAGCGGCGGGAGCCCTCGGCGTAGACCACGCCCATGGCGAGGGAGGACTTGCCGGAGCCGGAGACGCCGGCGATCGCGACCAGGCGGTCCAGCGGGATGTCGACGTCGAGGCCGCGGAGGTTGTGCACGCGCGCTCCGCGCACCTCGATGTGGTCGGGTCGCTGCGGCGTCGCTGTGCTCATGGCCCCACGGTAGTCGCGTGCTGCGGGGACGACGACAGGGCCGGGCGGTGACCGCCGGGCCCGCTCGGAGTTCATCGTCGGGCCATGCCCTCGTCACCCTGGCGGAGTTCACTCCCGACATGGACACCTTCCGCTCCCCTGCCCGTCGCACCCTCCTCAAGGGCGCCGCCGCGGCCTCCCTCGCCGCCGCGGTCCCTGCCGTCACCCCGTCCGCCGCCGCCCGCCCCGCGCCCTCCCGCCCCGCCGCCGCTCGCCTGACCCTGCCCTCCGGCCTGCAGACCGGCGACGTCACCATGGACTCCGCCGTGCTCTGGACCCGCGCCTCGGGCGAGGGCCGGCTCCACGCGGTCCTGCACGCCCTGGACCGTGAGGGCCGTCGCTTCACCTCCTCCTCGAGGGGCCGCGGGAGGGCCCGCGGCCGGGACGGCGTGCCGATCGTGCTGCGCGGCCCCTGGGCCACCGAGCGGACCGACTTCACCGCCCGGATCAGCGCGACGGACCTCCCCTCCGACACGATGTACGAGGTCGAGCTGTTCTTCGAGGACGAGAACGGGAAACGGGGCGAGGTCGGCGTCGGCCGCTTCGGGACCGCACCCGGGCACCGCTCCGACGGGGCGCAGTCCTTCGTCTGGACGGCCGACACCGCCGGCCAGGGCTACGGCATCAACCCCGAGGTCGGCGGCATGTTCGGCTACGAGGCGATGCGCGGAGTGGAGCCGGACTTCTTCCTCCACGCCGGAGACACGATCTACGCCGACGGCCCGATCGAGGAGAGCATCGAGGAGCCCGACGGCACGATCTGGCGCAACCTGGTCACCGACGAGGTCGCGAAGGTCGCCGAGACCCTGCGGGAGTTCCGCGGCCGCCACAGCTACAACCTGAGGGACGAGAACATCCGCGCGCTGTACGCCGAGGTCCCGGTCATCGCCACCTGGGACGACCACGAGACCACCAACAACTGGTGGCCCGGCGAGGTGCTGGAGGACGACCGCTACAGCGTCGTCGACGTGGACACCCTCGCCGCCCGGGGCCGACGCGCCTGGCAGGAGTACCAGCCGATCGCCGACGTCCGCTCCCTGACCCCCGGCACCGGCTTCGAGCCGGAGCGCATCTACCGGAAGATCTCCCGCGGCCCGGCGCTGGACGTGTTCGTGCTCGACATGCGCACCCACAAGGGCGAGAACACCGACGGGCGCGAGCAGCGCGCCACGTCGATGCTCGGCGAGGAGCAGCTGCAGTGGCTGCTGAAGGGTCTACGCAGATCGCAGGCGACCTGGAAGGTGATCCTCGCGGACCTGCCGCTGGGGATCGTGGTGCCCGACGGCGAGGGCCAGGAGTCGATCGCCAACGCCGAGGACGGCGCGCCCCTGGGCCGTGAGCTGGAGCTCGCGCGCCTGCTGTCGGGGATCAAGTCCCAGCGCACCCGCAACGTCGTCTTCCTCACCGGCGACGTCCACTACTGCGCCGCGCACCACTACTCCCCCGAGCGGGCCGCGTTCACCGACTTCGACCCGTTCTGGGAGTTCGTGGCCGGACCGATCAACGCCGGCTCCTTCGGCCCCAACGAGATGGACGGCACCTTCGGCCCCGAGGTCGACTTCCAGAAGGCCGGCCCCGCGATGGGCTCCCCGCGCGACGGGAAGGGCCAGTTCTTCGGGCGGGTGGAGATCGCGCCCGACGGAGAGGAGTTCACCGTCGAGCTGATCGATGCCGGCGGCGAGGTGCAGTACACCCGCACGCTGACGCCGCAGCCCCGGTGACGGGGCCTAGTCCCGCGTAGGACTGACGACATAGTCCCGTGCGATCCCCGACGTGGCCTCGAAACAGGCGCTGGAGCGGACGCGCTCCCGGTGCGCCTCGAAGGCGGCGTGGTCCCTGAACAGCTCGGAGACGCTCCAGACCAGGGGGTCCTCCGTCGGCTCGACCGCGACGCGGAGGCACCCGGGCTCTGCCAGGGTGAGGGCGACGTGCTCGGGCAGGTGCCGCCTGAGGGCGTCGGCCTCCGCGAGGAGGATCAGCCTCCTCCGGCACCCGCTCGACGCATGCGGGCGACGAGGTCGTCCAGCCAGGCGCCCACGCTCTGCCGCGCCTCCGGGGTGTCCGGGTACCGGCACCGCAGGTGGATGCCGGAGGTGTCGGTGACGAACCACAGCATCACCCCGTCGGTGCGGATGCCGGCGCTGATGTACTGGGCGTCCAGGCCCTGGTTGTCGATCGTCACCGGCAGGCGACGCATGTCCAGCCACGACACGGCCAGCATCCCCGGCGCCTCGGGCATGCCGCCCCATGGCGTCATGAGCTCGGCGAGCGGATGGGAGCCGAGCCGCAGCGACTCCTTGAGCGCGGCGGCGCAGGCCGACGGGTCGGGATCGCCGGACTCCAGCACCGAGTTCGTGATGAACCAGCCGACGGAGTCGTGCCAGCGCTGCTCGTAGCGGCTGTGCACCGGGAACACGGCTCGCAGCGCCGTGCCCGCCAGGTCCCGGGTGGTGCTCGTCATCGCGGAGATCGTCAGGGCGAGGGTCGAGACCCCCTCCTGCCGCGCCCGCTCGGAATAGGCCGCCAGAGCGTCGGCGTCGAGCACGTCCCGGACGACGACCCGCTCGGCATGGGCCAGCGGAGCTCCCAGCGGCAGCGGGAAACGGGGCATCGCACCGCCGCCCGCGTCGATGACCTCCTGCCAGCGCCGCTGAACTTCCTCCGGCGCCGGGGGAAGGTCCTGGAGAGCCTGCGTGTGCTCGACGAAGGCAGGCACGTGCGCCGGTGCGGGGACCCCGCCCCGCTGGATCCTGTCGAGGGCGGCCAGCAGGTCTCGGACGATGACCAGCATCGACCACATGTCCACGTGAGAGTGGTCGGCGGCGACCACGAGCGTGGGCCCGTCGGACGTTTCGATCATGCACAGCCGGTGCGAGGGTCGCGAGAGCGGTCGGCAGTGCGCGTCCAGGACGCCCTGCAGCGCGGAGCTCATCGACTGCCCGGGCGCGACCTCGTGCTCGACCCAGGTCCCGGGACCGTACGTGACCTGGTGCAGCGATGGGGGCAAGTCTCCATGGTCCACGAAGACGGTGCGCAGGGTGCCGTGGGTCCGCACCACCGCCGTCCACGCGGCGGCGAGCTCGTCACGTTCGAGGGGGCCGGGCAGCCGGAAGGCGAGAGCCATCCAGGACCCGGGCCGGTCCCCGAGCTGCACGTGCCGCGCCTGGTCGAAGGAGATCGGCAGAGACCGTCCGGGCGCCGACGCCTCGAGATCGATCCCGAGCAGAGGCCCGAACGGCAGCCGCAGGTGGGAGACGTGCGTGAGCCGCATGGCGCTACTATAGGCGCGACCAGCGCAGATGCAGAGGCGGCGATCAGATGCACAGGATCGAGGTCCCCGGAGCGCAGATCGCCTGGGCGTTCAGCGACGAGTCCGGCCCGCCTGTGGTCCAGCTGCACGGGCTCACCTCGAGCCGATCCCGCGATCGGCTGCTGGATCTCGATCTCGGCCGCGGGCTCTCCGACACGCGACTGCTGCGCTACGACGCGCGCGGGCACGGACACTCCACCGGCCGTCCGGTCCCGGAGGACTATCTGTGGCCCACCCTCGCCGAGGACCTGCTGCACCTGCTCGAGGTGTGGTTCCCCGGCGAGCAGGTGCACGGCGTGGGCCCCTCCATGGGGGCGGGCACGCTGCTCCACGCGGCGGTACGGGAGCCCGACCGCTTCAGCGGGTTCACCCTGCTGCTCCCGCCGACCGCCTGGGCGACGAGGGCGGCGCGGGCCGAGGAGTACCGCAGGGCCGCCACGTTCCTCGAGGCGCACGGCGTCGAGCGCGTGCTCGCGGCCGACGCCGCGGCCCCGCGTCCGCCGGCGGCACCAGGCCGCCCCGACACGGTGCCTCATGTCGCGGCGGATCTCCTGCCCGCCGTCTATCGCGGGGCGGCGCTCAGCGACCTCCCGGCGCCGGAGCAGATCGCGGGTCTCGCCCAGCCGACCACGGTGCTCGCCTGGATCGGCGACCCGGGTCACCCGGTCTCGACCGCCGAGGCGCTGGTCTCGCTCATGCCGAACGCCGCGCTGCAGGTCGCCTCGATGCCCGAGGAGGTGCGACGGTGGCCGGCCGTGCTCGCCGCCGACATCGCACGGTCGCCCACCCCGCCTGGTGCGCTCACAGACCGATGAGCAGGGGCAGGGCGTCGAACTCGGGTGCCGGATCCGCCCGCAGCCGGCCGTAGGTCTCGACGTCGATGCGCTGCCCGTCGATGAGGAACTTGCCGCGCTCGGTGAGCGCCCATTCCGCGACGGTCGCGGCCGCACGGCGGGTGAGGCCGCGTCCGCGCGCGCGGTGCGTCATCCAGTACCAGAACCAGCCGCTGCGGTTCTCCTCGTCGACCGTGACGCCGATGACCCCGATCAGCTCGTCGGCCTCGACGATCGCCCAGGCCTCGTGCGACGAGCCCGCCTCGAGCAGGCGCGCGACGTACCGCTCGGCCCCCTCCGCAGTGGTCACGTCCCCCTGGCGGGCCATGTCGCCGGCCGAGGCGAACGCCTCGTGCACCGCCGCGGCGTCGGACATGCGGAGCCGTCGCAGCGCCACGGTCTCCCTGCGGACCTCACCGGTGCGGTGCGGCTCGATCCCGTCAGAGTCAGCCATCGTCCTCCGCCTCGGGCCGCACCGCGACCAGGCCGACGTCGATCCCCGCGTGCTGGATGACCCGGGTATGCGCCGGGGTGAACGAGTCGAGGAATCGCCGCCGCACGCGCTCCGGGTCGTAGCGCCCCAGGCGCTCAAGATCCGGCTGCATGACTACCGCACGGAGCTCGGCCATCCAGGCCGCATCGTCGACGCTGCTCGGTCGAACGCTCCGCTGCTGTGTCACGCGACGAGACCAGCCGCCTGCCGGCCGCACAGTCCGGCAGGGCCGGCACCGGGGATCGGGCCGCCGGGCGACATGGAAGGGGCCCTACCCCGTGATTGATGGACAGAGGCTGACGCGGACCTCGACCGCGCAGCTAGGTGTAGTTGGCAATGACTTTATCGACGCCGGTATGGAGTCGTGAGGCTGGGGGCTGATCGCTGCAGGCGGTGTGCGGGCGATGGTAGTCGTAGTGGTGGACCCAGATCCTGATCGCGTCTCGCCGCTCGTTCTCTGAGTCGTAGGCGCGGGCGTAGAGGCATTCGTCGGTCATGAGCCGCTGGTAGCGCTCGACCTTCCCGTTGTGGCGGGGCGTGTAGATCCTGGTGCGCTGGTGCCGGCCGATGAACGCCCTGGTTGACCGTCGGAATGCCTTGGCGGTGTAGTTGCTGCCGTTGTCGGTGATCAGGCGGGAGATCCGCGTGATGCCGTGCGCGGTGAAGAACGTCCGGGCTCGGTGGAAGAACGCGATGGTCGTTGCGGCGGTCTCGTCCTCGAGTGCTTCGGTGTAGGCCAGGCGGGAGAACCCGTCGATGATCGAGTGGAGGTAGGTGTAGCCGATCCGCTGGGAGTGCTTCTTCTTGTCCTGCACGGAACCGCGGCCATGCGCCCACCACCCGCCGCCGTCGCGGAGCTTGCCGATCTTCTTCACGTCCATGTGGACCATGTGCCCGGGATAGCGGGCATGGATCTTCCCAGGTCGGCGGAGGTTCTCTCCGTCCGGGGTGATGTCCCGGATCCGGTTCAATCCCAGCCGGTCCAGCCAACGAGTCACCGTCCGCACGCAGCATGCGAAGCCGTGGCCGTCGGTGAGTTCGCGGGCGATCCGGCGGGCGGACCACTTCTTCTCTCGTCGCCAGGACTCGATCAGCTCGAGCACCCAGACCGGGAGCCGGGTGGGTCGCTTCATTGGCGCGCTGGAGCGGTCCTGCAGACCGACCTCGCCATGCTCGCGGTAGCGGCCGACCCATTTCGACAGGGTCGAGCGGGAGATGTGGAACTCCGCGGCGACGTGCGCGATCGGACGGCCTCTCCCGATCACCTGGTCGACGGCTCGCTGCCTTCCAAGCGTCGTCAGCGGGGCATTACGGTGGGTCATGGAACGGGTCCCCTCCTGCGAGATGGTTGCTTAGACACCACCCATCGTGCCGGTCACGGGGCCCGTTCCCTCATCCCCGGCCAGCGTCCACAACGTCATGACCCGCAACAGCTAGGCTGGAGGGATGGCGACAGTTCTCCTCGTGCGGCACGGTCGCACCACAGCCAATGCGACAGGACTGCTGGCAGGGCGGACCCCCGGTGTCGCCCTGGACGCCCACGGACAGGACCAGGCGGCGCGGACCGGGGACAGGATCGCGGCAGTTCCCGTGGCCAGGGTGGTCTCCAGCCCCCTCGATCGCTGCCTGGAGACTGCCCGGGCCATCGTCGATCGGCAGACAGGCGCTCCGCCCTCGTCGGTCGATGACGAGCTCACGGAGTGCGACTACGGGCAGTGGCAGGGCCGCCGGCTCGACGAGCTCGCGAAGGAGGACCTGTGGCGGACCGTGCAGTCGCATCCCTCCGCAGTCGTCTTCCCCGGTGGTGAATCCCTGGCGGGGATGCAGGCCAGGGCGGTGGCGGCGATCAGACGTCATGATGCGGCCATAGAGACCGAGCACGGGCCGGGGGCGGTGTGGGTGGCGGTGAGCCACGGCGACATCATCAAGTCTGTCCTGGCCGATGCGCTCGGCATGCACCTGGACATGTTCCAGAGGCTCGAGGCGGGACCCGCCTCGGTGTCGATCGTGAGCTACGGCGCGAGCAGGCCGAGGGTCCTGGCGAGCAACACCGACTCCGGCGACCTGTCCTGGCTCGCGGAAGGCGCCCGCGCCGGCGACGCCGCGGTGGGCGGCGGTGCGGGAGCTCCCGCTGCCGACGGCCCGACGCCTAGGATCGTCCCATGACCGACGTGCCCGCCCATGTTCATGAGTTCGACTGGCCGGACCGGGTCGTCATCGGGACGATCGGACGTCCCGGGGCCCGGACCTTCTACCTGCAGGCGCGCACGGGGGCGCAGATCGTGAGCATCGCCCTTGAGAAGGAGCAGTCGGCCCTGCTCGCGCAGAAGATCGACGAGGTCCTCGACCAGCTCCGCGAGGTCGAGGGCAACCGCTGGAGCGTGCCCACCAGCACTCCCGTCGAGCTCGTCGACAACGATCCGCTCGACGCCGTCCAGGAGCAGTTCCGTGCAGGCACCATCGGCATCGGCTGGGACCCCACCATGGCGCAGCTGATCATCGAGGTGCATCCGCTGCCCGCCGACGACGAGCTCGACGAGGGGCTCGCAGAGGACGCGTTCGCGGAGGACTCCTTCGCCGAGGACTCCGGGATGCTGAGGGTGAAGATGCCCGTCGGCACCGCGAGGGCGTTCACCCAGCGCACCCGCGAGGTCGTGGACGCCGGGCGTCCCCTGTGCACGCTCTGCGGCCATCCCATCGACCCCGATGGCCACACCTGCATCATCCCCGAGTCCTGATGTCCCAGGCTGACCTGGTGACCGCCGAGCTGACGCTCACCGGTCGCCTCGCTACGGCGTCGAACGCGACGTTCCTGGGCAGCATCGGCGACGATGCGGTCGTGTACAAGCCGGTGGCGGGCGAGGCCCCTCTCTGGGACTTCCCCGGCGGGACCCTGGCCCGTCGGGAAGTGGCCTCCTTCCTGGTCTCCGAGGCCCTCGGCTGGGACGTCGTGCCGCGCACCTGGCTGCGCGACGGCCCGTTCGGCGAGGGGATGGTGCAGCTCTGGCAGGAGCGGGACCCCGATCAGAGCCCTGTGGACCTCGTCGCGGCGGACCAGGTGCCCGACACGGGCTGGCGGGCCGTCCTCGAGGGCGAGGACCAGGACGGTCAGCGGATCGTCCTGGCCCACGAGGACACGCCCGTGCTGAGGCGCATGGCGGTGTTCGACGTGATCGTCAACAACGCCGACCGCAAGGGCGACCACGTCCTCGCCATGGAGGGCGGGCACCGCTACGGCGTCGACCACGGCCTCACCTTCCACCACGACGACAAGCTGCGCACCGTCCTGTGGGGCTGGCTGGGCGAGCCTTTGACCGCCGAGGAGCTGGGAGGCGTCGGCCGCGTCGCCGACGAGCTGGACGGCGAGCTCGGCGAGCGTCTTGCGGAGCTGCTCAGCGCCGACGAGCTCGCAGCCCTCGCAGCGCGATGCGCCCGGCTGCAGGAGGACGGGCTCTTCCCGGCCCCGGGCGGCGAGATGCCGGCGGTGCCGTGGCCGCTGTTCTGAGCGCGGCCACCCTCTCCGACGACACCCCCTGGCGGCGGGCGACTGCACCGACCGCATGTCACGCAGCCGGCGTCATCACCTCGACACGATTGCCGAAGCCGTCGCGCGCAGAGCCCACCGCCCCGACGGCGGAGAGACTGCAGCTGCTGGCGGCGTGGAACGCCGCCGATGCGACAGAGCTGCGCAGGATCTGACGGAAGCACGGGCACTGGCGGCACCAGTGCCGGGACATCGTCTCGAAGCCCACTGAGATCCTGCACCGCCAGCCGATTCATGGGCCGGTGACGCGACCGCAATGGGTCAGTTCAGTACGAGCGTCTCCACAGGCTGACCGGTGACCTCCGCGATGAGATCGAAGTCCTTGTCGACGGCCAGGACGGTCAACCCCGCTTTCTCCGCCGTCGCGGCGATGAGCAGATCCGGGATGGACGGAGCGCGGTGCCGGCCACGATCGGCGAGGAGCATCTGCACCTCGAAGGCGCGATCCTCCATCGCGGGCGTGAGGTGCTCGATCGGCATGAGCGACAGCGGAGGCAACCCGAACGCCTCGCGCCCCACTTCACCCGAGCGGACGGAGAAGCCGAGTTCGAGCCGCGTCACCGTCGAAAGACGCATAAGCCCGCGCTCAATGCGCGAGTTCCACTCGGAGAGGCTCGCCGCCTGCCCGGCCTGCATCCGCACGTATGCCGATTTGTCGACCAACCAGTTCGTCACCGCCACGCGGCATCCATCACGTCAGGGTCAGCAAGATCCCTGAAAGCCTCCGCTGAGCGCCTCCAGTCATCAGCATCGACCGTGGCCGCTGCTGGAGGCGGGGCATCTTGCTCCAAGCGCCGACGCAGGTACTCGTTGCGCGAGAGCCCCAGGGCCGCCGCCTCAGCATCGATGCGCTCGACGGCAGACTCACTCAGACCACGGATCAGCACGTTCGTCATCACGACCACCTCCCCCAGAACGATATCGTGATATCACACTTGCGTCGAGGGCCACTCGGCTCCGACTGCGGCACACGCGCGAAGGTGCCTGCCTACACGTTGAAGCGGAACTCCACCACGTCGCCGTCGCGCATGACGTATTCCTTGCCCTCCATGCGCACCCAGCCCTTGGCCTTGGCCTCGGCCATGGACCCGGCCTCCATCAGCTGGTCGAAGGAGACGATCTCGGCCTTGATGAAGCCGCGCTCGAAGTCGGTGTGGATGACGCCGGCGGCCTGCGGGGCGGTCGCGCCCTTGGGGATGGTCCAGGCGCGAGACTCCTTGGGACCGGCGGTGAGGTAGGTCTGCAGGCCGAGCGTGTCGAAGCCGACGCGCGCGAGCTGGTCCAGGCCCGACTCCTCCTGGCCGGTACTCTCGAGCATCTCGGCGGCCTCGTCCGCGTCGAGCTCGATGAGCTCGGACTCGAACTTGGCGTCGAGGAAGATCGCCTCGGCGGGGGCGACGAGCTCGCGCAGCTGCTGCTGCATGGTGGTGTCGGCGAGGCCGTCCTCGTCGGTGTTGAAGACGTAGATGAAGGGCTTCGCGGTCATGAGCTGCAGCTCGCGCAGCTGGGCGACGTCGATGCCGGCGTCCTTCGCGCCCTGGTAGAGGGTCTTGCCGGTCTCCAGCAGGGCCTTGGCCTTGGTGACGTTCTCGAGCACGGCGGCGTCGATGAGGCCGCGCTTGGTGTCCTTCTCCAGGCGCTGCATCGAGTTCTCGATGGTCTGGAGGTCGGCGAGGATCAGCTCGGTGGTGATGGTCTCCATGTCGCCGGCGGCGTCGGTGGAGCCCTCCACGCGGGTCACGTCGGGGTCGGAGAACGCACGGGTGACCTGGCAGATCGCCTCGGCCTCGCGGATGTTGGCGAGGAACTTGTTGCCCAGGCCCTCGCCCTCGCTCGCGCCCTTGACGATCCCGGCGATGTCCACGAAGGACACGGTCGCCGGCAGCAGCTTCTGGCTGCCGAAGATCTCGGCGAGCTGCGCCAGTCGCGGATCGGGCAGCGGGACCACGCCGACGTTGGGGTCGATCGTCGCGAACGGATAGTTCGCCGCGAGGACCTCCGCGCGGGTCAGAGCGTTGAACAGGGTGGACTTGCCGACATTGGGCAACCCGACGATTCCGATAGTAAGAGCCACGGGAGATGAGTCTACGAGGCACGGGCGCTGCAGCAACGCCCTCGGACAGTGAGATCGCGGACCCTGCCCCGCACTGGGCCGCTCCGGGCCGTCGCGACGCCCGAGCGGCCGGCATGGCCCACCGGCGAACAATCACCCGGGGCCCGTCGCCGAAGAGCCCCGGGGCCCGTCGGCGCGCGGCCGACGGGCCCCGGAGAGGCACTCTCAGTACGCGACGGTGAAGCGGGTGCGGCGGTGGGCCGGGGTCTCGATCTCGTCGACCAGTGCGACGGCGAGGTCCTGGCCGGAGAGGTTGGAGTCTCCGTTCTCGTCGGTCAGCAGCACGTCGCCGCCGACGCGGTAGGCGCCGGTGCGCTCACCCGGGGCGAAGGAGCCGAAGCCGCCGGCGGGGCTGACGAAGAACCAGTCCAGCCCCTCCTCGGCACCGCGGAGGTCCTGCAGCACGGCGTCGAGCACGCGCGGCTCCTCGGCGAACTCCTTGGGAAAATCGGGGGTGTCCACGAGCTTCGGGCCGCCCTCGGCGACCAGCAGCGAGCCCGCCCCGCCGATCACGCCGAGCCGCACGCCCTTCTCGCGGGCGAGACGGGCGACCGTGCCGATCAGGGCTCGGAAGGCCTCGAGGTCGGCCATGTCGCCGCGGGGCGAGAGTGCGGAGACGACGACGTCGGCGCCGTCGAGCGCCTCGGCGAGGAAGGACTCCTCGCGCACGTCGCCGGCGCGGTGGGTGACCCCGGCGGGGACCTGCTCAGGGGCGGTGCGGCTGAGGGCGAGGACGTCGTGGCCGCGGTCTGCGGCCTCCTGCGCGAGGTGGCCTCCTGCGTAGCCGGTGCCGCCGAGGATGACGATGCGAGCCATGTGCTCTCCTTCCGCGCCCGCTGCGGGGCGCTGCTGCGAGGCACCGTCGAGGGTGCCGTCTCGATGAGCGATCCACAGTGTGGCGTGGACCTGGCTGCTCACTGTAGGTAACCTTCTCTCTGCGGGGAAGTAGGCACTTCGCGGTAACCCCTCGCCGCCGCCGACACTGCCCCGCGACGAGCTCCGGTCCGCCGGGTCGTCGACCTCTCTCACCCGCAGCCCGTCCGCCGCAGTTCCCGCCTTTGAGGAGACCGCCCGATGTCCACCCCACGCCCGTACGACCCCTTCGCCCGCGACTGCCCCTCGCGCCGCCTGCTGGACCGCATCGGCGACCGCTGGACGGTGCTGCTGATCACCACGCTCGAGGACGGTCCACGCCGCTTCTCCGAACTGCTGCGCACGGTCGACGGCATCTCCCAGAAGATGCTCACCCAGACCCTGCGCTCCCTCGAGGCCGACGGGCTCGTGCTGCGCACCGTCCACCCAGAGATCCCGCCGCGCGTCGAGTACGAGCTGACAGAGCTGGGGCGCTCGCTGCTCGAGCCGCTCGGGGCTCTGATCAGCTGGGCGACCGACCACATGGGCGAGGTGCAGGCCTCCCGGGACGCCGTGTCCGCAAACGCCTGACCGCGCGCCGGGTGTGCGGGTCCGCTCAGCTGTCCCACCCCCGTGATGTGCTGATCCCATGAGCGGAACCACGATGCTCCTGCTGGGTCTCGTCCTCGGCGCGCTGCTCGGCGCGGCCGTGACGTTCCTTGTGTTGCGCGAGCGCGTGCGCTCCGCGCTCACGCAGAACCGCGCGGGCGAGGACTCGGCCGATCGCTTGCTGCGCCTGGCCGACGAACGCCACGAGCGGGACGTCGCCCGGCGTGACGCCGCCGAGGAGGAGCGCGAGGCCGAGCTGCAGCGCACCCTCGCGCCGCTGACCGCGACCCTCGCCCAGCTCGAGCGGAACCTGGCCCGCTCCGAGGCGGCGCGCGCCGAGGCCGAGGGCGCGCTGCGCAATCACCTCGGCGAGCTGGGGCGTCGGGCGCAGTCCCTCGAGCAGGGCACCACCGCGCTCACCGCCGCGCTGCGCGCCCCGACCTCGCGCGGCCGCTGGGGCGAGGTGCAGCTGCGCCGGATCGTCGAGGCCGCGGGCATGCTCGAGCACGTGGACTTCTCCGAGCAGCTCGGAGGCACCCGGGCCGATGGGGAGAAGGGACAGCGCCCCGATCTCGTCGTCCACCTCTCCGGCGAGCGCACCCTGGTCGTGGACGCGAAGGCGCCGATGGACGCCTATCTCGACGCGGTGGAGGAGAAGGATCCGAAGCGCGCCCGCGCCCGGCGCACCGCGCATGCCCGAGCGCTGCGCCATCACGTGGACCAGATCGCCGGCAAGGCCTACTGGAAGGCGCTCGGGGACACCCCGGAGTTCACGGTGCTGTTCGTGCCGAGCGACGGGGTGCTCGCCGCCGCGCTCGAGTCCGCGCCGGATCTGCTCGAGCACGGCTTCGCGAAGGACGTCGTGATCGCCTCCCCCGCCACGCTCATGGCGCTGCTGCGCACGGTCGCGCACACCTGGCGCACCGACTCCCTGAACCGGGACGCCCGCGAGGTGCTCGAGGCGGGCCGCGAGCTGCACCACCGGCTCGGGACGTTCACCTCCCATCTGGGGAAGGTGGGGCGGTCGCTGGACTCCTCCGTCGCCGCCTTCAACGAGGCCGTCGGCTCGCTGCAGTCGAGGGTGATGGTGACCGCGCGGAAGTTCGAGGACCTGGGCCTCGCCGGCACCGCGGTCGAGGACGTCGAGCAGCTCACGCGCCGTGCCCGCACCCTCGAGGAGGACGAGATCGCGCAGCTCGCGAGCCCGGAGCGCCCGGCCGACGACCGCGGGGGCCGCGCCGCCGGCTGATCCGGGACGGAGGCGCCTCACCGTCGACCCCACCCGGATGACGCGCCGCCGGCGCAGCCGCGCAGGCCGCTCCCTGCCGCCGCGACCGCGCGTCCCTCCCCGTCGGCCGCTCAGCGGCCCCGGCGCACCAGCACGACCGCGCCGATCACGATCGCGGCCAGCAGCACACCGCCGCCGAGACCTCCGAGCACGGCCCACACCACCGGCGGCACGGAGAATCCGCTGCGCTCGTCCTCGGTCGGCGGGTCCTCGAGCTCCGGCGCACCGCCCCCATCCGAGGCGCCGCCGCCGTCGGAGGCTCTTCCGCCGTCGGACGCCTGGGGCGCCGCGCCGGGATCCGCGGCGGAGCGGTCCACCACCGCGCCCTGCCCGCTCAGCTCCGGCCCCTCGGCGGGCTCGCCCACCGCATCGAGGTCGAGCACGTAGGGCACCTCGAACAGTCGCTGCGCCGAGTAGTCGGAGGGGACCACGGCGAGCTGCAGGTAGTAGTCCCCGGCGAGGAAGGAGGTGCGGGCCTCGGTGCCGCCGTCCTCGCGGTTGCGGAACTGGATCGGCGAGGCCTGGTTCACCTGCAAAGTGGTCTTCGGCGCGGCCTTCGTCGAGACCCCGGTCGCCTCGCCCGAGGCCGACGGCGGCACCACGAGGTACACGTCGTCCCTCAGCGGCGAGTACATCCGGGCCTGCAGCGTCAGCCCCATCCCGGGGGGCACCTCGAACTCGCCGAGCGCGATCGCCGCGCGGACCTGCTGGCCGTACTGAGCCGGGATGCGGAAGAACTGCACCTCGCCGGGGATGATCGTGCCGCGCATCGGCCCGTCGAGGTCCTGCACGGCGGAGGCGAAGGAGAACGCGGGCTGGACCTGCTCACCGTCGGTCGCAACGGCGAGCGGCTCCTGCGGGCGCACGTACTTCGCGGCGGGAGGCAGGCCGTCCAGCGCCACCTTCTCCTCCGCGAAGAACTGCAGCTCGACCGGCACCGCCTCCTCGAGCGCCGGGTCTCCGGTGCGCTCGACCTCGAGGATCACCGTGCCGTCGGCATCCTGCCCGAAGCAGGTGAGGTTCGCGGTCTCCCCCAGGCGCGGGGTCGCGACGGCCGCGGTGATCGGCCCCTGGCCCAGGTCGGCCTCCGCGCGGGCCTGGACCTCGCCGATGCGGCAGTCGACCCCGTCGGCCGAGCTGGTGGCCAGGCGCAGCTGCGCGAGGCTGCTGGCGTCCCCGCCCCCGCCGGGCAGCACCATCGTCGCGGTGAGATGCGCGATCTCGCCCTCGGCGAGCTGCAGGCGGTAGAAGCGGGAGAAGCCCTCGCCGTCGTCGATCGCGGCACTGCCGTGCTCGAGCACGTCGAGGAACGAGCCGGGCGCGAGATCCACGGCGGTCTCGGGGCTGGTCCTGCCGGTGATCGGCTGCCCCTGGGTGGCGTACCCCTGGATCGCGCGGGTCATCTTCACCAGCAGCTCGTCGCGCAGGGTCTCGGCGTCGGTGGCATCGGCGAAGGTGCCGCCGGTCGCCTCGGCGATGCAGGCCAGCTCGTCGCGGGCGTCCTGCTCGGCCTTGAAGCCGATCGTGTGGATGCGCATCTCGGGGTGCTTCTGCGCGAGATCGGCGGCGACCTCGCAGGGCGGCGGGCCGCCGCACTCGTCGATCCCGTCGGAGACCAGCACGATCGAGCGCATCTCCGCCTCCGGCAGTTCGGCCGCGGCCTTCGTCAAGGACAGGCCGATCGGGGTGTACCCGGAGGGCTGCACGCCCTCGATCGCGCCGAGCAGCGCCTGGCGGTCCAGACCCTCTGGCTTCACCAGGGTCTTCACGTCCTGGCAGCCGGCCTCCTGGCTCGCGGCGGTCGCAGGATCGGAGTTGCCGTAGGTCATCAGGCCCACGCTCGCGTCCTCAGGCAGCATCGGCACCAGGGTGCTCAGCGCCTCCTTGGCCACGTCCATGCGGCTGCGCCCGCCGACGTCGTCGGCCCGCATCGAGCCCGAGCCGTCCACCACCAGCATCGACGGGGCGGTGCGGCCGGTGTTGTAGCCCTCGGCGCGGGCCTGCGGCAGAACGGCCGGGGCCAGCACGGCGAGGGAGACGAGCAGGGTCGCCAGGAGCGCGAGGGACAGCGGGCGGGCGGCCGTGCGAGGGATCACCGGACCATCATGCCGAATCCCGACGGCTCCCGCCGGTCGCCTCCACAGCGAGGTGACCGTCGGGTCAGGACTCGGCGGTGGCGCGATCCCCGGTGGGCTTGGTGCGGCGGTCGGACTCGCCGCGGCTCTTCATCTCCTGGCGCAGCTCGCGCGGCAGGGAGAACATGAGGTCCTCGGTGGCGGTGCGCACGGGCTTCACATCGCCGAAGCCGCGCTCGGAGAGCTCGGCGAGCAGCTCCTGGACCAGCACGTCCGGCACGGAGGCGCCGGAGGTCACGCCCACGCTCTCCACACCCTCGAACCACTCCTCGCGCAGCTCGGAGACGCTGTCGATGCGGTGGGAGGCCTTCGCCCCGGCCTCGAGCGCGACCTCCATCAGGCGCACGGAGTTCGAGGAGTTCGGGGAGCCGACGACGAGGACGAGGTCCGCATCGGGGGCGATCTTCTTGATCGCGACCTGGCGGTTCTGGGTCGCGTAGCAGATGTCGTCGCTGGGCGGCGCCTGCAGGGTGGGGAAGCGCTCCTTGAGACGGTCCACGGTCTCCATCGTCTCGTCGACGCTGAGGGTGGTCTGCGAGAGCCACACGACCTTCTCGGGGTCGCGCACGGTGACCTTGTCGACGTCCTCGGGGCCGTTCACGATCTGCACGTGCTCCGGCGCCTCGCCGGCGGTGCCCTCGACCTCCTCGTGGCCCACGTGGCCCACCAACAGGATGTCGTAGTCCTGGCGGGCGAAGCGCACCGCCTCCTTGTGGACCTTGGTGACCAGGGGGCAGGTCGCGTCGATGGTGCGGAGACTGCGCTCCTCCGCCATCTCGCGGACCTTCGGGGAGATGCCGTGGGCGGAGAAGATCACGAGCGCGCCCTCGGGCACCTCGTCGACCTCCTCGACGAAGACGGCGCCCTTCTCCGTCAGGCGGTCCACGACGAACTTGTTGTGCACGATCTCGTGACGGACGTAGACGGTCTCGTCATAGTGCTCGAGGGCGCGCTCGACGGCGACGACGGCACGATCGACGCCCGCGCAGTACCCGCGGGGCTCGGCAAGGAGGACGGTTCCGGTGCTCACGCCTCCCATCGTAGGAGGCCCGCGCCTGAAGTGGCAGGTCGTGGGGCAAGAGTCACCAACCCTCCACAGGGCGGGGACATCCACTGCCGCTGTCTTCCGGTCCGCGCGATGTCGGCCGGTCGTGGAAGAGTGGACCCCATGACGCAGACGACCCCCGATCCGGGCGGGGCGGGCGAGGGCGCCGAGGTGACCGGCGCCCCGGCCGCCGGGGCCCGCCCGCCGCTCGCCGCGACCGCCGCGCAGACCACGGCGGAGAACCCGTGGCCGCTGCGGCAGCTGTCCGTGAAGGTGGGCGAGTACGTCGCGCGGATGTCCCCGCTGTGGGTCGAGGGCGAGATCGTGCAGCTGAACCGTCGGCCGGGCGCGGGGCTGAGCTTCATGACCCTGCGCGACATCGACGTGGACATGTCCTTCTCGGTGCCGGTGCGCGAGCACGTGCTGCGTGCCCTGCCGGTCGAGCCGGTGCCCGGCGCGCGCGTGGTTGTGCATGCCAAGCCCAGCTTCTGGACCAAGCGCGGCAGCCTCCAGCTCGAGGCCGACGACATCCGCCCCGTCGGGCTCGGTGAGCTGCTGGCCCGGCTCGAGCAGCTCAAGCGCGTGCTCGCCGCGGAGGGCCTGTTCGCCGCCGCGCGGAAGAAGCCGCTTCCCTTCCTGCCGCGCGTGGTGGGGCTGATCTGCGGGCGGGAGTCCGCCGCGGAGCGCGACGTGGTCGTCAACGCCCGTCGGCGCTGGCCCGCGGTGCAGTTCGAGATCCGCGAGGTCGCGGTGCAGGGCACGAAGGCGGTGCGGGAGGTGTCCGCGGCGCTGAAGGAGCTCGATGCCCGCGAGGACGTGGACGTCATCATCATCTCGCGCGGCGGCGGCTCCCTCGAGGACCTGCTCCCCTTCTCCGACGAGCAGCTCACCCGCCTGGTCGCGGGTGCCGACACCCCGATCGTCTCCGCGATCGGGCACGAGGTGGACACCCCGCTGATCGACCTCGCCGCCGACGTCCGCGCCTCCACCCCCACCGATGCGGCCAAGCGCGTGGTGCCCGATATCCAGGCCGAGCTCGAGCAGCTGGACCTGGGCCGCACGCGCCTGCGCGCCGCGATCCGCGCCCGCATCGAGCGGGAGCAGTCGGGGCTGGACGCCATGCGCTCGCGGCCCGTGCTCGAGAACCCCTCCAGCATCCTCGCCGGCCGCGCCGACGAGATCCGCTCCCGCATCTCGCTGGCCCGCACCCTGATCGGCTCGCGCCTGGACCGGGTGGCCGACGAGGTCTCCCACCTCGGCAGGCAGGTGCGGGCCCTGAGCCCGCTGGCTACCCTCGAGCGCGGCTACGCCGTGGTGCAGACGGCCGACGGCACGATCATCCGCGCCCCCGAGCAGAGCGAGGTCGGCGAGGCGCTGTCGGTGCGGGTCGCCGGCGGCCGGTTCGGCGCCCTGCACGTGGACACCGACCCCTACACCCCGCCTGCCCCGCAGGCGCCGACCGACGACCGGGCCCGCCCCGAGCAGGACCGGACCGAGAACGACGAGGAGACCGCATGAGCATGCCCGATGCCCCGGAGAACGAACTGACTGCCGACGAAGGCGCTCCCGGCACCCCGGGCACCGCGCCCGTCACCCCGGCCGGGGACGAGAAGGCCCTCCCCGCCGATATCGCCGAGCTGTCCTACGAGGCGGCCCGCGACCAGCTCGTCGAGGTGGTGCGCCGCCTCGAGTCCGGGCAGGGCGGGCTCGAGGACTCGATCGCGCTGTGGGAGCGCGGCGAGATGCTCGCCCGTCGCTGCCAGCAGTGGCTGGACGGGGCCCGCGAGCGGCTCGAGGACGCCGTGGCCGCGCGGCGCGAGGAGGACGGCGCCGAGCGCTGAGCGACCGCTCCGGATCGTCGGCCGAGGCCTCAGCCGATCGCGGCGAGCGCCTCGTCCATGAGCTGCTCGAGCTCGGCCTGATCGGCCGCGCCGTGGACGAGGATCCCGAAGCCCTCGCCCTGGCAGGCGATGCCGGTCTGCTCCGCGTCGTCCCCGCCGCCGAGCACCTGGCATTCGGCGCCCCGGAGGCTCGTCTGCTCGGTGACGGTCGCGCCGGGCATCTCGGCCGACAGCAGCGACGCGCTGACCTCGGTGTCCTCGGCCAGGGTCACGAGATCCCCGCCGGGCGCGGTGTACTGCACGGTCCAGCGCGGGCTCTGCCCGTCGGTGAAGCGCGCCGAGCGCACCTGCCAGTCCTCGCCGGTCGCGGGCACGGCGACGGGGAAGTCGGCCACGTCCTGGGCGCGCTCGGCGGTCGCGGCGACGTCCACCTCCGAGTTCTCCAGCGGCTCGCGCTCGAGGTCGCTGCCCACCCCGAAGAAGCCCACCGCCAGCACGATCACCACGACCATGGTCAGCACGATCGCCCAGACGATGTTGCGCAGCACCGTGTTCTGCTTGGTCGGCAGCTGGTACGCGGACTTCGGCCGCTCGCCGGGCAGCTCATCAGCGCCGGTCACCTCGGCCTGTGTGCCGTCGGCCCCGGCGGACTCGGCCCGCGCGCCGTCGGATGCATCGCTCGCTGCCGCTGCGCCGACGGACCCAGCGCTCGCTGCCGCTGTGCCGTCGGCCCTCGCGGCGTCGGCCTTCGTGCGACCGGCGCCCTCGCTGTCGGCCCTCGTGCGACCGGCGGCCTCGCGGTCGACCCCCGTGCGCACAGGGCCACCCTCACCGTCGGCGGGGCTCGCGGTGCGGTCGGGGCTCTCGGACTGGGCATCGTGCATGCGGGCCATTGTCCCCGCCCGCGCCGCCCTCCGCCTCCCGGGGTGATCCGGGCCACGGCGCCCCTCCCCCGCTCATGTCGCCCGCGCCCTGGAAACCTGCGATGATCGAAGCGTGACCGCGAGAATCCTGATCGCCGGAGAAGCCCTCACCGACATCGTCGTCGACGCCGATGGCGGTCGTCGCGAGCACCCCGGCGGCTCCCCCCTGAACGTGGCCGTCGCCCTGTCGCGACTCGGCCACGATGCCCATCTGCTCACCACGATCGGCGACGACGCCCGAGGCGACGCGATCCGCGCCCACCTCGACGAGTCCGGCGTGCAGCTCACGCCCGCCTCGGTCGGACCCGGCCGCACCTCGACCGCCGAGGCCGTGCTGGATGCGCACGGCGCCGCGACCTACACCTTCGACCTCGCCTGGAACCCGGACACCGCCGGGCTGCCCGAGACGCCGGACGCCGTGCACACCTCCTCCATCGCCGCCGTGCTCGAGCCGGGGGCCACGACGCTCTCCGCCCTGCTGCGCAGCGCCCGCGGGTCCTCGACGATCAGCTACGACCCCAACGCGCGCCCCACCCTGATGGGCGCGCCGGAGGACGTCCGCGCCCGGATCGAGGAGAACATCGCGCTGTCCGACGTCGTCAAGGCGTCCGACGAGGACGTGGCCTGGCTGTACGGCACCGAGGACGTCGAGGACGTCGCCGCCTCGTGGCGCGACCTCGGCCCGTCCCTCACCGTGCTGACCCGAGGCGGCGACGGCGCGGTCGCGTTCTCCGCCAGCGGGCGCGTGCAGGTCGCGCCGGTGCGGGTCGAGGTGGTCGACACCGTCGGCGCCGGCGACACCTTCTCCGCCGGGATCCTCGACGCGCTGGCCGACAAGGGCCTGCTCGGCGCGGACCGTCGCGAGATGCTCGCCGCGATCCCGTCGGACGATCTCGCGACCGTGCTCCGACGTGCCGCCGCGCTCTCGGCGATCACCGTCTCGCGCGCCGGCGCGAACCCGCCCTGGAGCCACGAGCTCACCTGACCCGCCCCGCCCGGGGCACCGCTGCGCGGGCACGCCGACCCAGCCCGCCTCGCCCTCCACCGGCCCGGGACCGCCCGAGGACCGGATCCGACCACCCGACAGAGAAGACGAACAGGAAGGCCCGTCGATGAACCAGTCCACCCCCGCAGCGCAGCAGAGCGACTACCGCATCGAGCACGACACCATGGGAGAGGTGCGCGTGCCCGTCTCGGCGCTGTACCGCGCCCAGACCCAGCGTGCGGTCGAGAACTTCCCGATCTCCGGGCAGGGCCTCGAGCCCGCGCACATCCACGCTCTCGCCCAGGTCAAGAAGGCCGCCGCCCGTGCGAACAAGGAGCTCGGGGTGCTGGACGGCACCATCGCCGACGCGATCGTCGCCGCGGCCGACGCGGTCATCGCCGGCGAGCACGACGATCAGTTCCCGGTGGACACCTACCAGACCGGCTCGGGCACCAGCTCGAACATGAACATGAACGAGGTCCTGGCGACCCTCGCCACCAGCGCGGGCACCGAGACCCACCCCAACGACCACGTCAACTGCTCCCAGTCCAGCAACGATGTGTTCCCCACCTCCGTGCACGTCGCGGTGACCGCCGGCGTCGTCGAGCACCTGCTGCCCTCCCTCGCCCACCTCGCCGAGGCGCTCGAGAAGAAGGCCGAGGCGTGGAAGGACGTCGTCAAGTCCGGCCGCACCCATCTGATGGACGCCACCCCCGTCACCCTCGGCCAGGAGTTCGGCGGCTACGCGGCCTCGATCCGCTACGGCATCGAGCGCGTCGAGGCGGCGCTGCCCCGCACCGCGGAGGTCCCCCAGGGCGGCACCGCCGTCGGCACCGGCATCAACACCCCGATCGGGTTCCCGCAGAAGGTCATCGCGAACCTCGTCGACCAGACCGGCCTGCCCCTTACCGAGGCGCGCAACCACTTCGAGGCGCAGTCGAACCGCGACGGCCTCGTGGAGATGTCGGGCGCGCTGCGCACCATCGCCGTCTCCCTCACGAAGATCTGCAACGACCTGCGCTGGATGGGCTCCGGCCCCAACACCGGCCTGGGCGAGATCGCGATCCCCGACCTGCAGCCCGGCTCCTCGATCATGCCCGGCAAGGTCAACCCCGTCATCCCCGAGGCCGTGCTGATGGTGTGCGCGAAGATCGTCGGCAACGACGCGGCCATCGCCTGGGGCGGTTCGCAGGGCGCCTTCGAGCTGAACGTGCAGATCCCGCTCATGGGCACAAACCTGCTGGAGTCGATCCGCCTGCTCGCCAACGCCTCCACGGTGCTGGCCGACAAGACCGTCGACGGGCTCACCGCGAACGAGGAGAAGGCCCGCTTCTACGCCGAGGCCTCCCCCTCGATCGTCACCCCGCTGAACAAGCTGATCGGCTACGAGTCCGCCGCGAAGATCGCCAAGCACGCCGTCGCAGAGCGCATCTCCGTGCGCGAGGCCGTGATCGCGCTGGGCTTCGTCGAGCGCGGCGAGCTCACCGAGGAGCAGCTCGACAGCGCCCTGGACGTCCTCTCTATGACCGCGCCGAAGGCCTGATCCGGCCGTCCGGGTCGGCCCACGGGCTGATCTGCCCGCCGGAGTACTGAGCCGTCGCCGGGGGGCCTGGACCCTCGCCGGGAGCCTGAGCCGTCGCCGGGGGCCTGGACCCTCGCCGGGGACGGGACGAATGTGACGCGTCGTGGCTATATCGCCACGACGTGTCATATTCGTCCCGTCCCGTCATCCCGACTGAGCCATGTCACCAGTGCGCTCACCCCGCTGCCCGCACCGGGAGCAGACGGCGATGATCACGCCGACGGAGCATCTCCAGCAGCATCGCGGATGTCCTCGGCCATTCCAGAAAGACCTGTTCCCAAGTCAGACGGGTGACCCGATAGCCGCGCGAGGAGAGCGCCAGGTCGCGCCGCCGGTCCTCCCGGTACTGCGCGGGGTCGTCGTGGAATCGCCGGCTGTCGCATTCGATCACCCAGTTCGTGCCGATCAGCAGATCCACCCTCACGTCTGGCAGCAGCTGAGCCTGGCTGCGCACCCGCACCCGGCGCTCCTCGAGCCACCAGCGAACAGCGGTCTCGGTCCCGGACTGCGCGTCGGCGCGGACTCGTACCAGAGGGTGTCGCTTCCGCTGAGGCAGCCCTGCGAGAAGGCGATCCAGGTCCTCCGTGCTGAGGCATCGCTTGTTCAGCGCGGACTCGATGAGGATCGCCGCGTTCACCGTGGACTGGCAGCGCGCCGCGTGATCGAGGGTGCGGACGATGTCGGGGACAGGGTCCTGACTCCCCCAGCCACGGAGGCTCGGCGCGTGCAGGATCAGAGGATGCATCGCAGGGGCCGGCTGTCCTGCTCCTGAGACGGGGATCGGCACGAGCTCGCCCGCCCCCGCGTCACGCCGGCGCCTGATCTGCGCCAGGCGAGGAGCATCTGGTGGAGCTTCGACCCTCCGTGGCCCGAGCTCCAGCAGGGCGAGGAGGTCCTCCGGTGCTTCCTCGGTCACGTACCACTGGCCCACGGAACGGATCTTCCCGCTGCGCAGGAGAGCACTGCGCCGATCGGGATCAGGCTCGACCTCCGCCAGCCCCTTCCTGTGCACGACTCCTCGAACCCTCATGCGGAGATCCCAGCATCTCTGCGGAACGGTCCGTAGGAGTCGCCGGCTCTGTGGAGAAGTCACCGCTGGGGAGGAGACCTCAACGGCGCTCCCGAGCGCCGACGGGACGGTGGTGACACGACGTGGCCATATGGCCAGAGCGTGTCACCACCGTCCCGTCCGCTGCAGTGCAGACCTCACCCGTCCGCCCAGTCAGCGGTTCCTCTCCCCGCGCCGTGCCGCCCGACAGAGCCTCGGCCTCGACATTCAGCGCCGGTACCCCGCCCCGCCCCTCAGAGGATCGGCTCGTCCAGCACGTGGGTGACGAGCTCGGCGACCTTCGAGCGCTCGGAGCGCTGCAGGGTGATGTGCGCGAAGAGCTCCTTCTCCTTGAGCGCCTCGACCACGGAGGCGATCCCGTCGTACCGGCCGATGCGGAGGTTGTCGCGCTGGGCGATGTCGTGGGTGAGGACCACGCGGGAGTTCTGGCCGATGCGGGAGAGCATGGTCAGCAGCACGTTGCGCTCGAGGGACTGCGCCTCGTCGACGATCACGAAGGCATCGTGGAGGGAGCGGCCGCGGATGTGGGTGAGCGGGAGCACCTCGAGCATGCCGCGGGAGAGCACCTCGTCGATGACGTTCTGGGAGACCATCGAGCCGAGCGTGTCGAACACGGCCTGACCCCAGGGGCCCATCTTCTCGCTCTGGTCGCCGGGGAGATAGCCGAGCTCCTGCCCGCCCACGGCGAACAGGGGCCGGAACACCATGATCTTCCGCTGGGTGCGGCGCTCGAGCACGGCCTCGAGACCCGCGCAGAGGGCGAGGGCGCTCTTGCCGGTGCCGGCGCGGCCGCCGAGGGAGACGATGCCGATGGACTCGTCCTGGAGCAGGTCGATCGCGACGCGCTGCTCGGCGGAGCGGCCGGCGACCCCGAACACGGTCTGGTCCCCTTGCACGAGCCGTACTTGCTTGTCGCGGGTGACGCGGCCGAGCGCCGAGCCGCGCGGGCTCGTGATCGTCAGGCCCGTGTGCACGGGGTGGTGGGCGATCTCCGGCACCTCGACGACCTGACCGTCGTAGAGGTCGGTCATGGTCTGCTCGTCCACGGAGGTGGTGACCATGCCGGTGTAGCCGCGGTCGCGGGCGAGCTCGGCCCGGTACTCCTCGGCATGGATGCCGGAGGCGCTGGCCTTGATGCGCATCGGCAGGTCCTTCGACACCAGCACCACGTTCTTGCCCTCGAGCTGGAGGTTCTTCGCGACGGCGAGGATGCGGGTGTCGTTGTCGCCGAGGCGGAAGCCGTCGGGCAGCGAGGCGGTGTTCATGTGGTTCAGCTCGACGTGCACGTGGCCGCCGTCCTTGCCGATCGGGAGCGGCACGGAGAGGTTCCCGTGCAGCTCGCGCAGGTCGTCGAGGATGCGCAGCGCCTGACGGGCGAAGTAGCCGAGGTCTGGGTGGTGGCGCTTGGCCTCGAGCTCGGTGACCACGACGATCGGCAGCACGATGTCGTGCTCGGCGAAGCGGTGCAGCGAGAGCGGGTCCGAGAGCAGCACAGAGGTGTCCAGCACGTAGGTGATCACCCCCGTCTCGATCTCGGCGAGCATCTGCTGGGCGGCGCCGGGCCGGAGCGAGGGGACCACGGGGGCGTCGTCGGGGTTCGCGGCGCCGATCACCGCCGTCCCGCCGTCCGGTCCGGGCGAGAAGCTGCCGCCGAAGGCGGTCGTCGTCTCGCGGGCAGTGGTCGTCTCGTCCATGGGAGCCTCCCGGAATCTCGCGGATGCCTGGACCATAGCCCTCGGTGCACCCGCCGTCGGGCGAGTCCCGCGGGCAGCGGACACGACGTTCACCCGATCGTCATCGGGAGTTCTGCGGGCTCCCGATGAGGCCCAGTGTGCCACCGCTCACAGCACTGAGCGGGGAGGGTCGACGGGTGGGTGCGTCGCACTCGGGCGGCCGACGGCCCTGCAGCATGCGCGCCGTCGGAACCGAGGAGGCCCGGCCGACGGACGGGATGCCGGAGGGCGCGCCGGCCTCGCCGCGCCCCGCGGCGAGCACGGGCCGACGGGGCACGGGGCACGGGGCACGGGGCACGGGGCACGGGGCACGGGGCACGGGGGCCGACGGTCTCAGGCGCCGTAGCGGCGCTCGCGTCGGCAGAAGTCGCGCAGGGCGCGCAGCAGGTCGATGCGGCGGAACCCGGGCCAGTAGGTCTCGCAGAACCAGTACTCGGAATGCACCGACTGCCAGAGCAGGAAGCCGGAGAGGCGCTGCTCGCCGGAGGTGCGGATGATGAGGTCGGGGTCGGGCTGGCCGCGCGTGTAGAGGTGCTCGGCGATCGCGCCGACGCTGATCCCCTCGGCGATCTCCTCGATGCCCCTCCCCTGCGCGCCGAGGTCCCGCACCAGCTCGCGCACCGCGTGGACGATCTCCTCGCGGCCGCCGTAGCCGATCGCGACGTTGACGGTGAGGCGGGCCTCGGGCGAGGTCTCCTGCTGCAGGCGGGCGATCCCCTCGCGCATCTCCTCGGGGAGGGAGTCGGCGCTGCCGGTCAGGCGCACGCAGTAGCCGGCGTCGGTGATCTGCTCGATGGTGGAGGTGATGATCTCGTACAGGGCGACGAGCTCCTCCGGCGGGCGCCGGAGGTTGTCGGTGGAGAGCATCCACACGGTCACCAGCGGGATGCCGAGGTCCTCGCACCAGGAGAGGAACTCGACGATCTTCGCGGCGCCGGCCCGATGGCCCTGGGCGGTGGACTCCCCCGCGGCCTTCGCCCAGCGGCGGTTCCCGTCGACGATCACGCCGAGGTGCTGCGGGAGGTCGAAGGACTCGAGCTCCTTGGACAGCCTGCGCTCGTACACGCGGTACAGCAGCCCGTCGGCGGCCATGCGCTCCTCCGTCCCCTCGTCGTGCCCGCCCGGCGGCTGGGCCCCGGGGGCGCGCCGGGTGCGGCGCGCTGCGTCCATTATCGACGACGGCGGGAGCGCCGCTCGACGATCGGGGGGAATCGGCACGAGACGGTCACAGGACCCCTGTACCGAACCTACGGTTGCGTAGGTTACGGTGTGCCCATGACCCCCGGACCCCATGACGAGGCCGCCGCGAGAGCCTCCGACAGCACCCCGCGCGACGCCGACGAGTCCCCCGCCACCCCCGGCGGCGCCCCGACGCTCCAGGACCCCGCGCCGCGCGAGATCGCCGAGGCCGTGGCCGGCAGCGGCGGCACCACCGAGCTGCGCGACGAGGACCTGCCCACGGCGGAGAACTTCCCCTTCGCGCCGCGCACCCTGACCCGGGCGATGGCACGGCGCGCCACCCAGCTCGGCCTCCAGCTGCCCAAGCCGCGTCTGCGCGGGATGCTGCACCTGATCGCCTTCCCGACCACGCTCGTGCTCGGGCTGCTGCTGGTCGCCGTCGGCCAGACCCTGACGATCCGCCTGGCCTGCGCGGTGTTCGTGCTGACGGCCGGGATGCTGTTCGGGATCAGCGCGGTCTACCACCGCGGCACGTGGTCCCCGCAGCACGCGATCATCCTGCGCCGCTTCGACCACGCGAACATCTTCCTGATCATCGCCGGCACCTACACCCCGATCGCCGCGGCGCTGCTGGCCCCGCGCCAGGCGCTCACGCTGCTCGGCATCGCCTGGGGCGGCGCACTGGTCGGGGTGTGCTTCCGGATCTTCTGGACCGGTGCACCGCGCTGGCTGTACGTCCCCGCCTATGTCGCCCTCGGCTGGGTGGCGGTGTTCTACATGCCGCAGCTGCACGCGGGCGGCGGCTGGCCGGTGGTGATCCTGCTGCTCGCGGGCGGGCTCGCCTACACGGCGGGCGCGGTGATGTACGCGCTGAAGCGGCCGAACCCCTCCCCCGCCTGGTTCGGCTTCCACGAGATCTTCCACGCGGGCACCCTGATCGGCTTCGGCTGCCACTTCGCCGCCGTCGCCGCGGCGGTGCTCTGAGGAGAGCCGCTCCCCGGGCGGCGCGCGCTCAGCGGCGCTCGTCGCCCTCGGGCGCGTCGTCGTCCGACGGGTCCGAGGAGTCCGACGGCCCCGCAGGGTCCGTCGGCTCCGCAGAGTCCGCGGGCGCGGCGTCCGGGTCGTCGGACTGCGGCTCCGCGGCGTCCTCGCCGTCGGCGCGCCCGCTGTCGGGGGCGTCTTCCGCGGCCTGCTCGCGCTCGGCCGCCTCGGCCTCCTCGCGCTCGAGCTGCGCCTGGCGCTCCTCGACCCGGGCCCTGGCCTGCACCCGTCGGACGCGCCGCGTCATGTCGATCAGGAGCAGCACGACGACCACCGCGAGCACGAAGGTCGCGAGGAAGCCGGGCAGGCCCGGGGAGACGGTGACGGAGTTGAACTCCTCACCGTCCGATGGGCTCGGCGCGGCCTGGAGCACGGCGCCGACGGCCGGGAGCACGCCCGCTCCGCCGAGCCCTGCCCCGATCACGGGCGGGCCTCCACGGTCTCGTGGCGGAGCCCGGCGAACAGGTCCCGCTCGGGCAGCTTCACGCCGATCCGGGAGATGTGCAGCTCGTAGTCCTCGGTGCCCCAGGCCGCGATCTCGGCATCGTGCGCGATGCGGAAGAAGGGCCCCTCGGGGTCGACCTGGGTGGCGTGGGCGCGCAGCGCGTCGTCGCGGATCCCGAGATAGTCGCGCACGTCGATGCGGGTGGTGAGCAGTCGGTCGTGGCTCTCGTCGTAGTGCTGGAGCATCTGGTCGAGCTCCTCATTGGGGGTGCCCTCGGCGCGCAGGTGACGGCTCACGGCGGCGAAGCGCTGACGGTGGAAGCCGTTGATGTAGTACAGCTTCGCGACCTCCCAGGGCTCGCCGAGCTCGGGCGCGAAGTCAGGGTCCGCGGCGAGGTCGAAGGCCGCCACGGAGATGCGGTTGACCTGGATGTGGTCGGGGTGCGGGTAGCCGCCGTTCTCGTCATAGGTGGTCATCACGTGCGGGCGCAGGCGGCGCACCGCCTCGACCAGCGGACGGGCAGCCTCCTCGACGGGGAGGGTCGCGAAGCTCCCGGCGGGCAGCGGCGGCAGCGGGTCCCCCTCGGGCAGTCCCGAGTCGACGAAGCCGAGCCACTCGTGGTCCACGCCCAGGATCTCCTTCGCCCGCTCCATCTCGCGGCGGCGGATCCCGGGCAGGCTCTCGGGGGTGATCCCCGGATCGTCGCGGAGGCGGGGGTTCAGCACGTCGCCGCGCTCTCCGCCGGTCGCGGTGAGCACCGTGACCTGCGCTCCCTCGCGTGCGTAGCGTGCGGTCGACCCGGCACCCTTGGACGACTCGTCGTCGGGGTGCGCATGGACGGCCACCATCCGCAGGGACTCATCGGGGGCGGGCAGCTGGACGGTCACGGGACTCCTCGGAGACGACGGGCGGGGCACTGCCCCGGTGCGGTTCACGCGCGCGACCGACACGGCCCGCGACACCTGCACCAACGCCCGATCGTACGCCACCTCTCCGCGAGCGAGCAGGGCGCGGGCCGCCTCCTCGCCGCGGACGTGACCGGTCCCTCGCTCCCTCCGACCGCGCTCCCGGACCGCTCTCGGGGAGGGTCTGGGAGACTGGGCGCATGGACGATGCCGAGGAGCTCCACCGCCAGCGCTACGGCGGACCGCTCGTCTCCCCCCGCACCGCGAAGATCCTGGTCGCCGTCGCCGGTGCCGTGTTCGTCGCGATCGTGATCGTGGTAGGGCTCTTCGTCGCGCGCGAGGAGGTCCGCTACGACGTCCTGGCCTACGACCATCTGGCCGCCGACCGCATCGGCGTGGACTTCGTGGTGACGATGGCGCCCGGCACCGAGGCGACCTGCCGGATCCAGGCGATGAACGAGGGGCGCGCACAGGTCGGCTTCGTCGAGACCACGATCCCGGCGCAGACCGAGCGCCGCACCGCGCACCACGTCGAGATCTCCACCCAGGGCGAGGCGGTCTCCGCCGAGGTCGTCGGCTGCACCGTCGGCTGACCCCGCTGCCGACCGGCGGACCATTCCCGCAGATTTCACGGTGCGCGTAAAACGTCCATCGGTCCCGGGAAATGCACAGCGCGCCGTGTAATGTTGCCCGGAACCGGCGAACGACCGGTCATCATCACCCGCACACGGGGCGCATGAGGACATGTGCCCCGTGATTCGCGTATTGGGGGTCTTCGTCCCCGTGCGCTTCACCGAGGACGACAGGAGTGAACCCATGAGCAGCCAGCCGAATGGCGCCTGGCTCACCCAGGACGCGTACGACCGCCTGGCCAAGGAGCTCGCCGAGCTCGAGGGCCCGGGCCGCACCGAGATCGCCGAGCGCATCGCCGCGGCTCGCGACGAGGGCGACCTCAAGGAGAACGGCGGATATCACGCCGCCCGCGAGGAGCAGGGGAAGATGGAGGCGCGCATCGCGGACCTCCAGCGTCTGCTGAAGAACGCCGTGGTCGGGGAGTCCCCGAAGGACGACGGCGTCGTCGAGCCCGGCATGGTCGTGGCGATCTCGATGGCCGGCAAGGAGCGCACCTTCCTGCTGGGCAACCGCGAGATCGCCGACGGCGACGACGACCTGGAGGTCTACTCCATCGAGTCGCCGCTGGGCAGCGCGATCCACGGCTCGAAGGTCGGCGACACCGTCGACTACACCGCGCCGACGGGGAAGTCCTTCCCGATCGAGATCCTCCGCGCCAAGCCGTACTCGGCCTGAGCCGCGCGCCCCACGGGGCGAGGGGGCACTGCTCGGACCGACGAGAGAGCCCCTTCCGGCAGCTGCCGGAAGGGGCTCTCTCGCGCTGCGAGCGGGGTCAGTCCCGCTCGCCCTCCGCTCGGTGACGCGGAGCGGGCGGCTCGGCCGACGCCCCGTCCACCTGGTCGGTCGACGGCGCCTCGGGGGACGCCGTCCCGGTCGCGTCGGCGGCGCGCGAGCCGGCCTCGCCGGTGTCGTGCGCGTCCGCCGCGCCGGCGTCGTGCGCGTTTGTCCCGTCGGCGGCGTGCCCGCCGGTCCCCGTCGGCGTCGCGCCGCCCTCCGTCGCGCTCCGACGCTCGGCGGCGGGGACGGTGCCGAGCATCGCCAGATCCGCCGAGGAGTCCTCGTCGGCCGACGCCCGCTGCGCCTCGGAGTCCGAGGAGGCCTCGGCCAGCTGGTGCGCGGGCACGCCGGCGCCGAGCGCCGCGAAGTGCTCGGCGCTGGCCCTGTCGTGGCCGAGCTCGGGGCTCGGGTCGCGGCCCACCACGTACAGCAGCGTCGCGTTGACGAAGGCGATCAGCGGGATCGCGAACAGCGCGCCTGGGATCCCGGCGATCATCGCGCCGAGGGCCACGCCGAGGAACACGCCGAGGGGGTGGATCTCGACGGCCTTGCCCATGATGAAGGGCTGGAGGACGTTGCCCTCGAGCTGCTGCACGGCGAGCACGATGGCGAGCATGATCAGCGCGCCGACCCAGCCGTTGAGCACCAGCACGAGCAGCACGGCGATCGCGCCGGAGGCGATCGCGCCGACCAGCGGGATGAAGCTGAACAGGAACACCAGCAGCCAGATCGGCACCGCGTAGGAGCCCAGGCTCAGCGCGACCATGCCGATCGTGATGCCGGTCGCGTCGACCGCGGCGACGAGCACCTGCGTGCGCACGTAGGCCGACAGCGCCTTCCACCCGCGGCGGAACGCCTCGTGGGTGGGCACACGGGCGGCGGGCGGCATCAGGCCGACGGCCCAGCGCCAGATCCCGGCACCGCCGGAGAGCATGAAGAACAGCGTGAACAGGGCGACGACGATCCCGGTGCCGATGTTGCCGAGCGCGGCGGCGGTGGTGACCGCGCCGCTGACCAGCTGGCCCGAGTACTGCTGCAGCTGCTCGAGGCCCTCCTGGAGGGCGGAGTCGATCATCGGGGTGTCGATCTGGAAGGTGGTCTGCACCCACTCCAGCAGCGCCTGGAAGCCCTGCACCGCGCGGATCTGGATGTCGTCCCACTGCGCGATCAGCTGCCGACCGGCGAGGGTGAACATCCCGGCGATGACGAGCAGCAGTCCCAGCAGCGCGATCCCGCTGGAGGCGGCACGGCCCAGGAAGGTGTAGCGGGTGAGGATCTTGACCACGGGCTGGAGCAGCGCGGCGAGCAGGATCGCGATGAGCACAGGGATCACGATGGTCGTGACCTGGGTCAGCCCCCACAGCAGCAGCGCGCCGGCGGCGACGATCACGAGCAGTCGCCACGACCATGACGCGGCCCGGCGCACTCCGATCGGGATCTCCTGGACCTCGGGGGCGAGACCCGGGTCCCCGGGGGCAGGGCGCGGATTCGACATGGGGCTCCTTCCGTTCGAGCCACGGTGACTCACCGGCATCCTAGCCACCGCCTCCCTCTTCTCCGCGATCACCAGCGCCTTCGACGACGGACCGGCCGCGCTCCGACCGATGCTCCGCCGCGGTCGAGCACCGACGAAGGTCGAGGTCCCGCCCGCCATGGGAGGGATCGTCGCGGACCGACCGGCCGATAGCGTGACCCCATGCACAGCGACCCCTCCCTCCCCTCCTCTCCTCCCGTCCCGGGGACCGCCCCGGAGGCGGCAGGGACCTCGGCGCCGCCCCCGGTCCACCCCTCCGGGACCGCCGAGGCGCCCGGCCCGCTCGCGGGTGCCGCCGCCCCGGTCTCCGCCGAGGCCTCGGTCCCGAGCTCGACCGCGCTGTCGATCCGCGGGCTGCGCAAGTCCTTCGCCGGAACCGAGGTGGTCCACGGCCTGTCCCTGGACGTGCCGCAGGGCTCGTTCTACGGGATCGTCGGTCCCAACGGCGCAGGCAAGACCACCACTCTGTCGATGGCGACGGGCCTGCTGCGGCCCGACGACGGCACCGCGCACGTGCTCGGCCACGACATGTGGGCCGAGCCGCAGGCGGCCAAGGCGCGCCTCGGCGTCCTCGCCGACGGGCTGCGCACCTTCGACCGGCTCACCGGACGGGAGCTGCTGACCTACGTCGGCCTGCTCCGCGGGATGGAGCCGGCCGTGGTCGAGGAGCGGATGGAGTCGCTGCTGACCGCGCTCGACCTCGCGGGCGAGGACGGGAAGCTGGTCGTGGACTACTCCGCCGGCATGACCAAGAAGATCCTGCTGGCGAGCGCCCTGCTGCACGCCCCGCGCCTGCTCGTCCTCGACGAGCCGCTCGAGGCCGTCGACCCGGTCTCCGCACAGGTGATCCGCACGATCCTCACCGCCTACGTCGAGGGCGGCGGCACGGTCGTGCTCTCCAGCCACGTCATGGAGCTGGTCGAGGGGCTGCGCAGCCACGTCGCGATCATCGCCGAGGGGCGGCTGATGGCCGACGGCACCCTCGACCAGGTGCGCCAGGGCGGCAGCCTCGTGCAGACCTTCATCGACCTCGTCGGCGGCGGGGACGTCGCGGAGGGGAGCCTGTCGTGGCTGGAGTCCTGAGCACCGAGCACGCACGGACCGCGGCCGCGCAGGACGTGCGCCACGGCGAGATCCGCGGACGCGACCTGGTGCGCCTGCAGCTGAAGCTCAAGTGGACGCTGTGGAAGCGGTCCTACCGCAAGAACGTCGGCAAGATCATCGGCACCTCGATCGGGGCGCTCTACGGCCTGGGCGGCCTGGCCATGCTGGTCTTCCTGTTCCTCGGCACCACGCTGTGGGCCGGGGAGGGAGAGCTGTTCCCGCAGATCGTGCGCGGCCTCGGCGCCGTCACCGTGCTGCTGTGGTTCCTGATCCCCGTACTCGCCTTCGGGATCGACGACACCCTGGACCCGCGTTCGTTCGCCCTCTTCCCCCGCAGCGCGAGGGAGCTGCAGCCGGGGATGTTCGCGGCGGCCGCGCTGAGCCTGCCGAGCCTCTTCACCCTGCTCGCGCTCGCGATCGCCACCGCCTTCGAGCTGCTGTGGCTGGTCCTGTTCGGGCAGAGCGCCGGGTGGGTCGTGCTCGGCGCCCTCGCGCTGATCCCCGCGAACCTCGCCGGCCTCGCGCTGTGCCTGCTGCTGCCGCGGGCCTGGTTCGCGCACTCCGCCGCGCGGGCCTCGAGCCGCAAGGGCCGCGAGCTCGGCGGGATCTTCGGCTTCCTGGCGATGTTCGTGGCGATCTACGCCTTCTCGCTGTCGATGCAGCGCATCGAGGACCTCGACGTCACCTGGGTGCGCGAGCAGCTGCCCGGCGTGGTGGAGGTGCTGGCCTGGACGCCGCTCGGTGCACTGTTCTCCGTGCCGATGGATCTCGTCGAGGGACGGGTGCTCACGGCGCTGCTGCGCGCCCTGATCGGCGCGGCGACGATCGTGCTGGTCTGGCTGTGGTGGCGGCGCTCGATCGATCTGTCGATGACCTCGGCGCTGACCGGGGACGCCTCCTCGGGCCAGACGAAGGTCTCGCCGCTCGTGCCGCGCTTCGTGCCCGCCGGCCCCTTCGGCGCCGTGCTGGGCAAGTCCCTTCGCTACTGGCGACGGGACACCCGCTATCTCGCCGCCCTCGGCATCTATCCCGTGGTGATCGTGTTCTTCGTGGCGATGGGGCTCATGGTCCCCGAGGCCCGACCGATGATGCTGGGCATGGCCGTGTTCATGTGCGCGATGACGGGGCTGAGCATCTCCAACGAGATCGGCTTCGACGGACCGTCCGGCTGGGTCAACATCGTCGCCGGCGCCCCTGCCCGCGCCAACCTGCTGGGCCGCATCGCGGCGATGGCGGTGCTGATGATCCCCGCGGTCGTGGTGATCACCGTCGCGCTGCCGCTGCTGTACGGACTGCCGGAGCTGATCCCCATGACCGTGCTCGGCTCGCTCGGCGCGATGATCTCCGGCTGGGGCACCTCGATGGTGGTGGGCGTGCTGCTGCCCTACCCGAGCTCTGCCCCGGGCACCAACCCGATGAAGGACAAGTCCGCCTCGAGCTCGAACGCCATGCTCTCGATGGCGATCTCGATGGTGACGGTGTTCGTGCCGATGCTACCGCCGCTGGGTCTCGGCATCTGGGGCGCGATCGCGGGGAACCTGGCGCTGATCACCGGGGCCGGCGTGCTGGCGATCGTGATCGGCGTGGCCGTGCTGCTGATCGGTCTGCGCATCGCGACGGTCCGCCTGGACGCCCGCTACCCGGACATCTTCCAGAAGGTCCGCGACCACGTGTGAGCCGGTGCCGGGCCGGGGCTGCTGACCTGACGCCTCCGGCCCCGCGCCCGGCAGCGCCAGGCGACCGGGGAGGGTCAGGCCGACGGGCCGCCGGGAGCGCCGAGCTCGCGCTCCATGACGAGCGCGTCGATGCGCCGACCGCGGATCCGGTAGTAGCCGCGGCGGCGACCGATCTCCCGGTACCCGGCGGCGGCGTAGACGGCGCGGGCGCGGGTGTTGTCCTCACGCACCTCGAGCAGCATCCGCTCGGCGCCGCCGGTGCGGGCCTGCTCCTCGCACCAGGCGAGCAGGGCGCGGCCGATGCCCTCACCCTCTCGGCGGGTGCCGATGGTGTGGAGGTCGGCGAGGTCGCCGGCGAGCATGATCCCGGCGTAGGCGAGCAACCTGCCGCCGCGTGAGGGGAGCGTCCGGCCATCAGGACTGCGGGCCGGCTCGGCCCCTTCCTCGACCGCGACGACGTAGCGGCGGTCGGGGTGCTCGACCTCCTCGGCGAGCTGGAACACGCTCCAGGCCTCGTCGGGGAACAGCTCGAGCTCCGCGAAGGCGATCTCCTCGACGTCCTCGAGGGTCGCCGGTCGCAGGGACCAGGATCCCCCGGCACGGTCGGCCTGACCCGCGCCGCGCGAAGAGCCCGCAGCGTCGGCCGACCCCGCGCCGCGGTCCGCCCCGGCCCGGCGGTCGGACCCGTCAGCGGCCGTCACCTCAGCGCCCCAGGGCGCTCTTGCGCGCGGTGGGCTTCGCGGCGTCGGGCTCGCGCAGATACATCGGCTCGGTGCTGGTGAGGTCCTCACCGCGGGCGGCGAGAGCGGAGGCGGCCAGCAGCAGGTGTCCGGCATCGACGTGCTCGAGCTCGACGGTCGCGGGCAGCAGCTCGGGGTAGAGCGCGGTGCCGGAGCCGACGAGCAGGTCGCAGGCGGTCAGCTCGGCGGCGACCTCGGCGGGGGCGTCCACGGCCGGCTCCGCGATGCGGAGGATCTCGCCGTCCACCTCGCGGCGGTAGCGGGCGTGGTAGACCTCGCGGCGGCGCGCATCGAGCGCCACGCCGACGGTGACGGGGCCGCGCTCGGCGGGCACGGCGGCGAGGGCCTCGTGGGCGAGGGCGTCGAGGGAGCTCAGCCCGTGCAGGGGCACGCCGAGCACGGAGGCGATCGAACGGGCGGAGACCAGCCCCACGCGCAGGCCGGTGAAGGGGCCCGGGCCGCGGCCGACGACCACGCCGGTCAGCTCTCCGCGGGTGACGCCCGCGGCCTGCAGGGTCTCCTCCACCAGGGCGAGAAGCACCTCGTCGTGGTGGCGGGAGCGCGTGTCGGAGCGGACGGCGAGGATGTCGAGGCCGGTGTGCGCGGACGCGGCATCGCCCTGCGCGGGAGCGGCTCCCGAGGACGAGGCGGAGCCTGCGGCCAGCTCTCCGCGGGCGACGGCGACGCTCACCGCGCCCGAGGTGTCGATTCCCAACAGCATCAGCGCTCTCCCTCGGCGGTGTCGGTGGTCGGATCGGCATCCGCCGCGGTCGGTTCGGCATCGGCGGGCTCCGCCGTGCCGTCCAGCCCCGCCACCGCGGCGAGCGCCGCCTCGAGCGCGGCGATCGCGGCGCCGTCCCAGCGGGGCCCGCGCGGGGTGAGCCGCAGAGTGCGGGGCTCGTCCGGGTCCAGCGGGTCGTCGACCCGGTCGGGCCGCTCGAGCTCGACCAGCAGCACGGAGTCCGCGAGATGCTCGACCCGGTCCCTGCCCCATTCCACGACGGTCACGGCGCGGTCGAGATCGGCCTCGAGGTCGAGGTCGTCGATCTCGCCCTCGCCGCCGAGGCGGTAGGCGTCCACGTGCACGAGGTCGGGGCCGCCTGCGAGGTTCGGGTGGACCCGCTCGATCACGAAGGTGGGCGAGGCGACGGGGCCGCGCACGCCGAGACCGGCGCCGAGGCCCTGGGTGAAGGTGGTCTTGCCGGCGCCGAGCGGCCCGTCCAGGACCAGCAGGTCGCCCGCGCGCAGCGCCCCGGAGAGCGCCTGGGCGAGGGCGCGGGTGCCGTCCGCGTCGCGGGTGCGCAGCACGAGGACGCCGTCGGCCTCTCCCGCCGTGCCGCGCGCTCCGCCCGGAGCGCCGGGCCCGTCGACGCCGAGCGCGTCCGCGCCGGTCCCGTCCAGCGCGCTCATGCGCGCACCTCCCGGGTGACGCGCCCGGAGACGGAGGTCAGCACCTCGTAGGGGATGGTCTCCGCGGCGCGGGCCCAGTGGTCCGCGGTCGGGGCGGAGGGGGCGTCGGGCTCTCCGCCCGCGTCGCCGAACAGGACCACCTCGTCACCGGCGCGGGCGGCGGTCTCGGGGCCGAGATCCACCACGATCTGGTCCATGCTGATCCGGCCCACCTGGGGGACGCGGCGGTCCCCACTGCGGGTGCGCACCAGCACGCCGATGCTGTCCGAGGCGGTGCGGTGGAGGCCGTCGGCGTAGCCGATCGGCACCAGGCCCAGAGTCGTGGAGCGGCTGGTGCGGTGGATCCGGCCGTAGCCGACGCTGTGCCCCTCGGGCACCTCCTTGACCAGCGCGAGCCGGCTGGAGAGGGTCATCGCGGGACGCAGCGGCACGTCGGCCGGGACCGGCGGATAGCCGTACAGCGCGATGCCGGGACGCACGATGTCGCGGTGCAGGTCGGGGCGGGTGAGGGTCGCGGCGGAGTTCGCGATGTGCTGCAGCGGGATCGGTCCCACCTCGTCCTCGAGCGCCTCGCAGGCCGAGTCGAACAGCTCCGCCTGCTGGTCGGTGGCGGGATCCTCGGGATCGTCCGCGCTGGTCAGGTGGGTCCAGGCGGCGGTGAGCTGGAGGAAGTCGTCGTCGCGGATCGCGACGCCCATCTCCCGGACCTGCCAGGGCAGCACGCCGTTGCGTCCCATTCCGGTATCGATCTTGAGGTGGACGCGGGCGCGGCGGTCGGCCTCGCGGGCGGCTGCGGCGACGAGCTGCAGCATCTCCAGGGAGCCGACGGCCACGTCGACGCCGGAGCGCAGCACCTCGGGCAGCACGATCCGCGCGGTGTGCGGCTCGTACAGCCAGGTGAGGATCTGCGCGTCGAGGTCCGCGCGGGCCAGCGCCAGGGCGCTGGCGGGGTGGGCGACACCCAGCCAGGTCGCGCCGCCCTCGAGCGCGGCCCGGGCGGCGGTGAGCATGCCGTGCCCGTAGCCGTCGGCCTTCACGACCGCCATCAGCGCCGTCTGCTCCTCGAGGAGGGTCCCCAGCGCCCGCGTGTTCTGCGTGATCGCGGAGGGGTCGATCACCGCCCGGTTGGGCACGTGCCGTGGGTCCTCGGCAGGGATCGGGATGGTCATCGGGCTCCTCGGTTCAGGTCCTGGGCGTCCGCCAGGATAGTCCCGATGGCCTCCGGCAGAGAGTCCGCGACGTCGAGGGCCACCAGGGGGTGCAGTCCGTCACGCGAGGCGAGGCGCCCGGCGCGGCCGTGGAGCAGCGCCGCGAGCGCGGCGGCGTCGGGGCCGGGCAGGCCCGCGGCGAGCAGGGTGCCGAGCACCCCGGCGAGCACGTCGCCGGTGCCGGCGGTCGCGAGCTGGGGCGTGGCGTCGTCCTGGGAGCGCAGCGGCCCGCCGTCCCCGGGGGCGACGAGGGTGATCGCGCCCTTGAGCAGCACGGTCGCGCCCGTCGCGGCGGCGAGCGCGCGGGCGAGCTCGGGGGCGGGCAGGTCCGGGTCGACGTCGAGGCGGCGGGCGAGGCGCTCGGCCTCGCCGCGGTGCGGGGTGAGCACCACATCGGGGGTGAAGCGGGCACCGGGGCCGATGGCCCCGAGTGCGCCCGCGTCGAGCACGCCCCGGCGCGGCGCGGCCGACGGCACGTCCATCTGCCCGGCCAGCAGCGCGACGCCCCGGCGCACGCGCGGGTCGTCGCTGGGCAGGCCGGGGCCGATCACGACGGCATGGGTGCGGGCGAGGGTCTCGTCGTCCAGCACCCGCCCGCCGGCGCGACCGGGGCCGACGGGATGGCCGACGGTCTCGGGACGGGCCCGCAGCACGAGGTCGAGCACGGCTTGCGGGGCGAGGCAGCGGACCATGCCCGCCCCGGTGCGGGCGGCGCCGGAGACGGCGAGGACCGCGGCGCCGGGATACTGCTCGCTGCCGGCGGCGAGGGCGACCACGCCGCGACGGTACTTGGTGGAGTCGCGGCCCGGGCGCGGCAGGAGGGCCCGCATGTCGGCGTCCTCGAGCCGCTCGACCGCCGCACGGGCGGGGAGGTGCTCGTCCAGGCCGAGATCCACCAGGTGCACGGTCCCGGCGAGCTCGGCGCCGCCGGGCAGCAGCAGTCCCGCCTTCACGGCGCCGAAGGTGACGGTCTCCCGGGCCCGGAGCGCCTCGGGGGCGGCCTGGCCGGTGGTGGCGTCGACGAAGCTCGGCAGGTCCGCGGCGATAACGGGCACGCCGCTCTCCCTCACCGTCTCGAGCAGAGGGTGGAGCTCGGCGGGCGCCTCGGGCCGGCCGCCGATCCCGAGGATCGCGTCGATCACCAGGTCGGCGCCGCTGAGGAGGCGGGCGAGGCGCTCCTCGTCGAGACCCGCGAGGGGGTGGAGGGCCCCGCCCGCCCTCTCCAGCGCGGCGACCCCCTCCTCGTGGCGGCGCGGAGCGGTGGTGATCGCGTCGGCGGCCAGGGAGTGCTCGCGGCGCAGGATCGCGGCGGCGTGGAGGCCGTCGCCGCCGTTGGAGCCCGCCCCGGCCAGGACCAGCACCTGCGGGGCGAAGGGCGCCGAGCGCAGGTGGTGGACGGCGCGCTCGGCCAGCGCTGCGGCGGCGCGGAGCATGAGCGGCTCCCCCGCCTCGAGCAGGGGCCGCTCGGCCTCGCGGACCGCCTCGGCACCGTGGGCCCGCAGCATCACAGGCTCCTCGGGGCGGAGGCGCGCTCGGCGACGACGATCGCGGTCGCGATCGCGCCGTCGTGCGAGAGGGAGAGGTGCAGGTGCTCGACGTCCTGCCGCTCGGCGGCGGCGAGGGTCGCGCCCCGTAGACGCAGGTGGGGGCGCCGGCCGGCGGCGCGCTCGACGGTCACGTCCTGCCAGGAGAAGTCGCCGGGCGCGCCGAGGGCCTTGCCCACCGCCTCCTTCGCGGCGACCCGCGCCGCTCGCGAGGCCGGCGAGAGCTCACGCTCCCCCGGGGTCAGGAGACGGTCCCGCAGGGCGGGGGTGCGGGAGATCATCGCGGCCAGGCGCGGGATGTCCACGACGTCCACTCCGACGCCGACGATCGTCCCGTCCTCCCGCGGCGCGAACGCCCGGCCCCCGAAGGTCTCGTCGGGTCCGGGCGTCGGGGTCGCGGTGGGAGAGGTGCTCACAGGGGCAGTATCACACCACCGGCCGCCGCGCGGGGCGAGGCGGCCGGCGGTCGACGGCGCGAGGCACCGCCCGGAGAGGTGCTCCCGCGAACGCGGAGAGGCCCGTCGGACGAGCGGTCCCGACGGGCGCGCTCACCCGACGGGGCAGTTCATCCGACGTGGCGGTCACTCGACGGTGACGGACTTCGCGAGGTTGCGGGGCTGGTCCACGTCCAGACCCTTCGCGGTCGCGAGCTCGCAGGAGAAGATCTGCAGCGGGATCACGGTCAGCAGCGCCGCGAAGAGGGTGCGCGTGGCGGGCACGCGGATCACCTCGTCGGCGTAGGGCAGCACCGCGTCGTCGCCCTCCTCGGCAATCACCAGGGTGCGGGCGCCGCGGGCGCGCACCTCCTGGATGTTGGAGACGACCTTGGAGTGCAGGGAGTGGCGGCCGCGCGGGGAGGGCACGATGACGAACACCGGCTGCCCCTCCTCGACCAGGGCGATCGGGCCGTGCTTGAGCTCGCCGGCGGCGAAGCCCTCGGCGTGGATGTAGGCGATCTCCTTGAGCTTGAGCGCGCCCTCCATCGCCGTCGGGTAGCCGACGTGACGGCCCAGGAACAGCACGCTGGTGACGTCCTTCATGTCCTTCGCGAGCTGCTCGACCTGCGCGGAGCTGTCCAGGACCTGCTGGATCTGGGCGGGGATCTGCTCGAGGTCCTCCATCAGCGCCGCGATCTCGTCGGGGAAGAGGTTGCCGCGCACCTGGGCGAGGAACAGGCCCAGCAGGTAGCTGGCGACGATCTGGCCGAGGTACGCCTTGGTGGAGGCGACCGCGATCTCGGGGCCGACGTGCAGGTACAGCGCCGCGTCGGACTCGCGCGGGATGGTGGAGCCGCGGGTGTTGCACAGCGCGATCACCTTCGCGCCCTGCTCGCGGGCGTGGCGCACCGCCATCAGGGTGTCCATCGTCTCGCCGGACTGGGAGATCGCGACGACCAGGGTCTTCTCGGTGACGACCGGGTCGCGGTAGCGGAACTCGTGGGCGAGCTCGACCTCGGTGGGGATGCGGCACCAGTGCTCGATCGCGTACTTCGCGACGGCGCCGGCGTTCGCGGCGGTGCCGCAGGCGATCACGACGATCTTGTCGATGCTGCGCAGCACCGAGGGGTCGATCTCCATGTCGTCGAGCTGGAGGGTGCCGTTCTCGAGGCGGCCGCGGAGGGTGTCGGCGACGGCATCGGCCTGCTCGTGGATCTCCTTGGCCATGAAGGAGTCGTAGCCGCCCTTCTGCGCGGCCGCGGCGTCCCACTCGATGGTGTAGCGCTTGGCGTCGGTGACCTCGTTGCCGTCGAAGTCGACGATCGCGACCGAGTCGGCGGAGACGGTGACGACCTGGTCCTGGCCGATCTCGAGCGCCTCCTTGGTGGAGTCGACGAAGGCGGCGACGTCGGAGCCGAGGAAGTTCTCGCCCTCACCGAGGCCGACGACCAGCGGGGAGTTGCGGCGGGCGGCGACGACGACGTCCGGCGCGTCGCGGTGGACGGCCAGGAGCGTGAAGGCGCCCTCGAGGTTCGCGGCGGTGCGGCGCATCGCCTCGGTGAGGTCTCCGGCAGCCTCCATCTCGCGGGCGACCAGGTGCGCGGCGGCCTCGGAGTCGGTCTCGGAGGAGAAGGTGAAGCCGTCGGCCTCGAGCTCGGCGCGCAGCGCGGCGAAGTTCTCGATGATGCCGTTGTGAACCAGGGCGAGCTCGCCCTCGCGGCCGCCGAGGTGGGGGTGGGCGTTGCCGTCCGTGGGGCCGCCGTGGGTGGCCCAGCGGGTGTGCGCGATGGCGACGTGCCCCGTGGACTCCGCGGAGCCCTCGAGCGCCTCGCGGAGGTTCGCGAGCTTGCCGGCCCGCTTGGTCACGCGCACGGCGCCGTCGTCCAGGACGGCGACGCCCGCGGAGTCGTAGCCGCGGTACTCGAGGCGGGCGAGGCCCTGGAGGGCCACGTCCACGGGGCGGGAGGAGGGTGCTGCGGCACGGGGGCCTGCGTATCCGACGATTCCACACATGCCGCTCACCGTAGCTTTCCGCATCCCGCACGACGCCGTGCACGCAGGATCCGAGCGAGTCGTTCCTCACCTCGCGGCCCCTCGCCGCGCAGGCGTGGCCGAGCGTGCACGGGACCGATCAGAAATGCGCAGACGGGCATAGGCGCGCTGGTCGCACCACCGCGTCCCCTGCCTCCGGTCGAGCCGTCGGACGCGGCCGGGCAGGGCCCCGGGCCGTGCCGGGACGGGATCCGGTAGCGGCTGTGCCCGGTGGGTCGACGCACCGCTGCACGGCTCGGCGCCGGAATGCTGGAAGAATCTCCCGCATGAAGGCAGCATCGGCGCACGCCACGGTCACCCCGTTCGAGGAGATCCTCCGAGAGGACTGGGCCCGGCTCTCCCAGCAGACCCCGCTGCCGCTGAGCGAGGAGGACGTGGACCGCCTGCGGGGCCTCGGCGACCGGGTGGACCTCTCCGAGGTCGACGCCGTCTACCGCCCCATCTCGCGCCTGCTGAACATCCAGGTCGCGGCCGCGCAGTCGTTGCGGCGGGCGCGCGAGGAGTTCCTGGACCAGCGCCAGCAGCGCACCCCGTACATCATCGGCGTGGCCGGCTCGGTGGCCGTGGGCAAGTCGACCACCGCGCGACTGCTGCGCGAGCTCATGGCCCGCTGGCCCGAGACCCCGCGCGTGCAGCTCGTGACCACCGACGGCTTCCTGTACCCCAACCGCGTGCTCGAGTCGCGCGGGATCATGCAGCGCAAGGGCTTCCCGGAGAGCTACGACCGGCGCCGCCTGCTGCGCTTCGTGGCGGACGTGAAGGCCGGGCAGGAGCGGGTCGAGGCGCCGGTCTACTCCCACCTGACCTACGACATCCTCGAGGACGAGAAGGTCGTGGTGGAGCAGCCGGACGTGCTCATCGTCGAAGGCCTGAACGTGCTCCAGCCCGCCCGGCCCCGCCGCGACGGACGGCTGGGTATGGCCGTCTCGGACTTCTTCGACTTCTCCGTCTACGTCGACGCGCGGGCCGAGGACGTCCAGCGCTGGTACGTGGATCGCTTCCTCGCGCTGCGCCGCACCGCGTTCTCCGACCCGCGCTCCTACTTCCGCCGCTACGCCGACCTCACCGACGAGGAGGCCGCGGCGACCGCGCAGCGGATCTGGAGCTCGATCAACGGCCCGAACCTCGCCGAGAACGTGATCCCCACCCGCGGCCGCGCCGACCTCGTGCTGCGCAAGGACGGCCGGCACCGGGTCCACTCGGTGCTCCTGCGGAAGGTCTGAGCCCGCGGGGGCCGGGGCCCGCCCGCACCTGCCGTACCGGCGCGTCCCCGCCCGCTCCTGTCCGGCCACGGCGCGACCCGGCCGCGCGGCTCCGAGCCTGCGCGCCGCGCGTCCCCGGCGCGTCCACATTTTTGCGCCC
>NZ_JAKJJW010000015.1:0-87122 GCF_025669985.1 Brachybacterium atlanticum
TCGAGCACTATCGCCTCCGAATGCTCCTCATCACCGGCGGACTCGACGCCTCACCCCACACTCAACTCTGAAGAGCCGCTGATCGCGGGCACGGGCGTCGTCGTCGGTGTCGCTTGTCTGTGTCGTCGTCGGCGTCGCCGGTCAGCGCCGCTCGTCGCGCTCGGCGACCTCCCCGGCCTCGAGCTCGGTCTCGTCCTCGAGGTCGATGTCCAGCCCGTCCTCGTCCTCGACGTCCGCGGCGCCACCCTCCGGCTCCTCCCAGTTCCGTCCGGTGAGGGGCGCGACGGTGTCCGTGACGACGTTCTCGGGGAACAGCTCATGGCCGCCCCCGTGCAGGTCCTCGTGGTCGTCGTCCGGCTCGTCGACGAAGCCGTCCTCGTCGTCATCGTCGTCGGACGGGGTGGCGAGCCGCTCGCTGAGCTCGTCGATCGCGTAGTCGCCGCCGCGCACGAAGCCGCGGCGGAAGGCGGCGCGCCCCACCATCGCGCTCGCGACGGGGACGGTGAGCATCTGCGCGAGCAGCACGACCAGCAGGAACGACGCGATGCTCCACGACCTCGCGGCCAGCGCCGCCCCGGCGAAGACCAGGATCAGGCCGAGCACCTGCGGCTTGGAGGCGGCGTGGGTGCGCATCAGCACCCCGTCGAAGCGGTTCAGCCCGATCGCGGAGAGGACGCCCAGCAGGAGCCCGGCGCCGATCAGCACCGACGCGATGATCTCGACCGCGCTCATCGTGCACCTCCCGTCGGACCGTCCGCGAGCCGGTCGTCGCCCTCGAAGCCCCGGTCGCCCGCGGCGGAGCCGTCCGTCGTGCCGTCGAGGCCGAAGCCCTCCTCGGAGCCGTCGTCGGCCTCCTCCGCCGGGTCCGCCGCCCCGAGCACGCGGGCGTGCTCGTCCTCGGGCACGCGGGCGCCGTCCTCGGAGGCGGTGGCGGCCTCTCGACCGAACCCGTCCTCGCCGCCGAAGCCGTCCTCGGAGGCGGAATCGGTCGCGAGGTGGATCGCCTCGTGCGGGCCGGTGTCCGCATCGGGCTCCTCGGGATGGGGGCGGCGCCGCCCCTGCATCGGGTCCTCCCGCGCGACGAAGCGCGCGAAGGTCACGGTGCCGACGAAGGCGAGCCCGGTCAGGCTCAGCATCGCGGGCCCCGCCCAGGCCGCGCCGGCATGCGCGACGTGCAGCGCCAGGCCCATCACCACGAGGGTGACCAGGGAGTCGCTGGAGATCGCACGGTCCAGGATGGTGGGGCCCACGATCATGCGGTACACGATCGCGAGGCCGGCGAGGGCGAGGATCACGGCGTAGATCACCAGGACGACGTCGAAGGCGCTCATCGCAGACCCGCCTCCTCGAGGATCTCGCGGCGGCCGACGGCCCACAGCAGGCGCTCCTCCTGCGCCCGCACGCTCTCGCGGGCCTTCTCCACGGCCTCCGGGGTGCCCGCGTTGAAGGTGTGCAGGAACAGGGTGCCGGTGGCGCGCTGCGCCTCGACGACGACCGAGCCCGGGATCAGAGTGCACAGCACGCCCGTGAAGGTCAGGAAGAAGTCCGAGCGGGAGGCCATCTGCACCGCGATCACGGAGCTCGGGGGCTGCGGGCCGGGACGCACCGCGAACCAGCCCACCTGCACCGCCGAGATCGCGCAGTCGGTCAGGAAGCGCAGCACGAAGAGGGTGAAGCGCACAGGGCGCAGGGTCAGCTCATGACCGGTGGGAGGCATCGGGAAGAGCACGAAGACGAGCACGGCCACCAGGGCGCCGCCGAGCACGTTCTTCAGGTCGACCCCGCCCCACAGCAGGCACCACAGGGCCACGGCCGTGAGCACCCACAGCCAGGAGCGGCGCAGGTCGCGGATCCGTCGCGAGATCATCCGTCCACCTCCACGGCCACGCCGTCCTCGATCCGGTGGCCCTGGTCGTCGATCCGGTATCGCAGGTCCCCGGCCGCCTCGTCACCGAGCACCGCACCCACGTAGGGGGTGCGCTGCAGGACCGAGTGCGCGGCCTCGTCGGCGTAGTTCATCAGCGGGCCCGCGAAGACGGTCAGCGCCAGGGAGAAGGCGATCATGGCGGTGGTCGCGCCGGTCATCACCTTCGGCATCGGCACGTCCCGGGCGATGATCTCCTCGCTCGGCTCCTGCCAGAAGGCGCGGTTCCAGATCTTCGCGATCGCGTACAGGGTCAGCAGGCTGGTGATGACGCTGACGGCGATGAGGATCCACCCGGCGGTGTTGTCATAGGCGATGCCGGCCTCGATCAGGCCGACCTTGCCGATGAAGCCGGAGAACGGCGGGATGCCGGCGAGGTTCATCGCGGGGATGAAGAAGAGCACCGCGATGAGCGGGGCGAGCTTCTGGAGTCCGCCGAGCCGGATGAGGTTGGTGGTCCCTCCGCGGTGCTCGATCAGCCCGGCGGCGAGGAACAGCGTGGACTGCACGGTGATGTGGTGGGCGACGTAGTAGATCGTCGCCGCCATGCCGAGCTGGGTGACCATGCCGATGCCGAACAGCATGTAGCCCATGTGGGAGACCAGCGTGAAGGACAGCACGCGCTTGAGGTCGGTCTGCGCGACGGCGCCCAGGATCCCGATGAACAGGCTCAGCCCGGCCGCGGCCAGCAGCAGGTTCGAGATCTGCGAGAAGGGGAACAGCAGCGTCTCCAGGCGCAGGATCGCGTAGATGCCGACCTTCGTGAGCAGTCCCGCGAAGACCGCGGTGACCGGTGCGGGCGCGGTCGGGTACGAGTCGGGCAGCCAGGCGCTCAGCGGGAAGATCGCGGCCTTGATCGCGAAGGCGACCAGCAGCATCAGCTCCAGGATCATGCGGGTGCCGGGCTCGAGCCCGTCCAGCCGCACCGCGAGCTCGGCCATGTTGACGGTGCCGGCGGCGGCGTAGATCGCCGCGATCGCGGACAGGAAGATCACCGAGCTGAGCACGGAGACGATCACGTAGGTGGTCGCCGCGCGGACGCGGCTCGCGGAGCCGCCGAGGGTGAGCAGCACGTAGCTCGAGGCCAGCAGCACCTCGAAGCCGACGTAGAGGTTGAACAGGTCCCCGGCGAGGAACGCCATGGACACGCCCGCGACGAGGGTGAGGTAGGTGGGGTGGTAGATCGCCACCGGCGTCCGCTCGACGTTCTCGCTCACGCTCTGCGCGCTCGAGTAGACGAGAACCGCGAGGGTGACGAAGCTCGAGACGGTCAGCATCAGCGCTGTCAGGCGGTCCGCGACCAGCACGATCCCCAGCTGCGGGGTCCAGTTGCCGATCTGCAGGACCAGCACGCCCTCCTGGGTGACGTGCCAGGCCAGCACCAGCGCGATCGCGAAGATCGCCAGCAGCGTGACCACCGCGAGGCCGAGCTGCAGCCGGGTGTGGTGGCGCAGCAGCAGCGTGATCGCGGCGCCGACGAGCGGCAGCATCACGGGCAGGGCGAGGAGCAGCTCCATGCTCAGATGTCCTCCTCGTCGCTCGTGCGGTCGCGGATCTCGTGGCGCAGCGCCACGGCCTCCCCGCGGCGGTGCTCGCGGCGGCGGCGCGCGCTCTCGCGCAGCGAGTCGGCGTCGCCCTCGTCGGCTTCCGTCGCGTCCTGGGGGACGTCCTCGGCGCTGGTGAGGTCCGAGCCCAGCGGGTCGTCGTCCTCGTCGTCCAGCCCCTGGGACTGGGCGAGCGCGCCGCGCCGCGCCTCCTCGCTGAGAGCCTGCGACCAGGGCAGGCGCTCGGCGTCCTCGCTGCGACGCCGGCGACGGCGCAGCACGCGCCGGTCCTCGACGTCGTCGGGGACCTCGTCGTGGCCGAACAGCTGCCAGGCCCGGTACGCGAGCGCCATGCCGAAGGCGGTGATGCCCAGCGAGATCACGATCGCGGTGAGCACCATCGCGAAGGGCAGCGGGTCGGTCATCTGCTCGGGGTCGCCGCTGCCCTCGAAGGGCGGGGTCCCGATCGGTCCGGCGGCGACGATGAACAGGAGGTTCACGCCGTTCCCGGCGAGGACGAAGCCGAGCATGATGCGGGTCAGGGTGCGCTCGAGCACGAGATAGATGCCGCAGGCGATCAGCACCCCGGCGGTCAGGAGGAGGGCGAGGCTAACGGGCATCGGCATCGGCCTCCTGCTGCTGGTCGATCTGGGCGCCGAGGGAGCGCAGGAAGTCGAGCATCACGCCGACCACCACGAGGTACACGCCGAGGTCGAACAGCAGCGCCGTCGGGAAGTGCAGCTCGCCCAGCAGCGGCACGTGCACCACGGGCGTCGCCTGGGAGAAGACGTTGGCGCCGAAGAGGACGGGCAGCACCCCGGAGATGACCGCGAGCGCCATGCCGGCGCCGAGGACGAAGCCGGCCTGGACCGGGGCGGCCTCGGTGAGCTCGTAGCGGCCCCCGGCGAGATAGCGCAGCGCGAGGGCCAGGCCCGCGACGAGGCCGCCCGCGAAGCCGCCGCCGGGCAGGTTGTGCCCGGCCATCAGCAGGTACACGGAGAACATCATCATCATCGGGAAGGCGATGCGGGTGATGACCTCAAGGATCACCATCCGCCGCTCGGGCGCGAGGGTCAGCCCGGCCGAGAGCCAGGTGCGCCAGCGGTTGCCGCCCGCGACGTCATCGGGGCGCGCATCGAAGTCGAGCGCGTTCTGCGGCAGGGCCGGGTCCGCGCGACGGCGCCAGATCGAGGTGCGCGAGGCGTCGAGGTCGCGCACGCGGGCGATGGGCCGCTCGCGCCGGGTCACGAAGATCAGCGAGGCGACGCCGGTGGCGACCACGAGCAGCACGGAGATCTCGCCCATCGTGTCCCACACGCGGGCGTCGACCAGGGTCACGTTGACGACGTTGTGGCCGCCGCCGATCTCGTAGGCCGGCTCGATCAGGCCCGGGCCGAGGGCCTCCCGGTAGCGGGCGTCGGCGGCGTACAGGGCGCCGCCGCACAGCACGAGCGCGGTCGAGATCGCGATCGCCCATCGGCCCCAGGCGCCGATGCGCAGCGGCCGGCGCGAGAAGTGCAGCGGCAGGCGGCGCAGCACGAGCACGAGCACGACGGTCATCGCGGTCTCGACCAGCACCTGGGTGGTGGCGACGTCGGGCGCGCCCGCGATCAGGAAGAGCACGGCCACGCTGTAGCCGGTGACGGTGATCAGGAAGACCGCCCGCAGACGGCGCCGGGAGCGCGCGGCGCCGATCGCCGCGAGCGCCGCGACGGGCAGGACGATCAGCTCGACCGGGTGCTGGAAGAGCACCAGGTTGTCCGGCAGCGGCGACTGGGTCAGCGCGACCGGGGCCACCAGCGCCAGCAGCACCACGAGCATCGTGCCCAGGGTGTAGGGCAGCGAGCCCCGCTGGAACAGGGGCGTGATGATGATCGAGAGCTTGTCGACCGTGCGCAGGATCCGGCGGAAGCCTCGCTCGGCGTCGAGCACGTCGAGCGCCGGCTCGGGTGCCCAGGCCAGCGGGGAGACCGCCTTCTGGAGCAGCGCCACGGGCCGCGGGATCAAGCACAGGACGATGCCGAGGCCGAGGGTGATCACCGAGGCGAGCAGCGGAACTCCCAGGTGCGGGACGACCACGAGGTGGATCCCCTCCCCCGTCTCCGGGAGCACCGAGGCGTAGGTGCGAAGCACCTCCTCCAGCGGCGAGGTCAGCACGATCAGGGCGAGGGACGCCGCGGTGATCAGCGCGGGCGCGAGCAAATACAGCGGGGTGATGCGCACGGCGGCGACGCGGGGGGCGCCGGGCGCCGGGCCGAAGGCACCGCGCACGAAGCGCCAGGAATAGGCGACGGTGAGGACGGATCCGGCGACCAGCGCGATCAGGAGCAGGCGCTGCCAGCCGCCCGCGTACCAGAGCGCCGAATAGATCGACTCCTTGGCGACGAAGCCGTACAGCGGCGGGACCGCGGCCATCGAGGCGGCCGAGAGCGTGCCGATCACCGCGAGGACGGGCGCGACCCGGCCCACGCCGGAGAGGATGCGCAGGTCGCGGGTGCCGAACCGCTTGTCGATGATGCCCACGACCATGAACAGCGGCGCCTTGAACAGCGCATGGGCGATCAGCATCGCGAGCCCCGCGAGCACCGCGTCGTGCGTAGCCAGACCCGAGACCGCGGCGAGGAAGCCGAGCTGGGAGACGGTGCCGTAGGCGAGCAGCAGCTTGATGTCCGTCTGCCGCAGCGCGCGCCAGCCGCCCAGCAGCATCGTCGCCGCGCCGAGCACCGACAGAACGACCGTGATCACCTCGAGGTGGGTCAGCGCCGGCGCCATGCGGAGGATCAGGTAGATGCCCGCCTTCACCATCGCCGCGGCGTGCAGGTAGGCGGAGACCGGGGTCGGGGCGGCCATCGCGCCGGGGAGCCAGAAGTGGGTCGGCACGAGCGCGGACTTGCTGGTCGCGCCCGCGAGCATGAGCACCATGGCGGTGATCAGGAAGGGGCCGGCATCGGCCCACATCGGATCCGCGACGATCTCGGACAGGCGCAGGGTCCCCGCCTCGGCGGCGACCATCAGCATGCCCACCAGCATCGCCAGGCCGCCGGCGGTGGTGGAGATCAGGGCGTTCAGCGCCGCACGGCGGGAGGCCTGCTTGTCCTGGTAGTGGCCCACCAGCAGATAGGAGAAGACGGTGGTGAGCTCCCAGAAGGTGTAGACCACCATGACGTCGTCGGCCAGGACCAGACCCACCATCGCGCCGGCGAAGGCGGTGAGCACGCCGGCGAAGCGGCCCAGCCCAGGCTCGGAGTCCTTGAAGTAGCGCGCGCAGTACAGCAGCACCATCGCCCCGATGCCGGTGGCGATCAGGCCGAGCACCCAGCTGAGGGTGTCCAGGCGGAAGGCGAGGTCGATCCCGAAGGCGGGGATCCAGGGGACGGACACCTCGACCGGCGCGTCCCCGAGGGTGCGCGGATCGAAGGTCGCCAGCCACACGGCGGAGGCGGCGGGCACCACGGCCAGGGGGTAGAACGCGCTGCGCCCGATCCAGCGGACGAGAAGAGGAGCCACGAGCGCCGCCACCATGTGGGCGAGCAGCATCGTGAACACGGAATCTCCGTCCGGCGCGGGGAAAGGGCCAGGTGCCATCCTACGCGAAGGGGCCGTCTCGTTCCTGGGGCTCCGCTGATCTCACAGCAGGCGGGGCCCGCAGCGCGGGGCTCGGCGCTCCGTAGAGTGTGGTCATGATCTCGCCCCGACGGCTCCGTCCCCCGGTCGTCCCCTTCGTACTGTGGGACGGCGGCATGTCCGCCTTCAGCTCCGTCATCCTCACCTTCGTCTTCGCCACCTACGTGGCCAGCGGCGTCGCTTCCGAGGGCGCGGTCGGCGAGGAGGCGATCACCGCCGCGCAGGCCCATGGCTCCCAGGTGCTGACCACCTGGCAGTCGATCGGCGCGGTCGCCGTCGCGCTGCTCGCCCCGCTGCTGGGCAACCTCGCCGACTCCGGCGGCGCCCGCAACGCCCTGCTGCGGATCACGACGCTCGCCACCGTGGCGACCGTCGCGCTGATGCCGCTGGTGAAGCTCGACTCCGACTACCTCACCCTCGGGGCGGTGCTGATCGCGCTCGCGGTCGTGTTCAGCGAGCTCGCGGGCGTGTTCGTGAACTCGGTGCTGCCGGAGATCTCCACCCCCGCGAACCGGGGACGGGTCTCGGGGACCGCCTGGGCGGTCGGCTACTGGGGCTCGATCGTGTGCCTCGGCCTGGTGCTGGTGCTCTTCGTGATGCCCGGGACGGGGATGCTCGGCATCACCGGCGAGGACGGCTGGAACTACCGGGCGATCCCCCTGTTCGTGGCGCTGTGGATCCTGGTCGGGACGCTCCCGCTGATGCTGCGCGCCCCGCGCCACGCGGCCACCGCGCCCGGCGAGCGCTGGAACCCCTGGCAGGGCTACGCCTCGATCATCCGCCGCGTGCTCCGGGCGGTGAAGGAGGAGCCGGTGATGCTCCAGTACCTGGTCGCCTCCGCGATCTACCGCGACGGGCTCGGCGCCGTGTTCTCGATCGCGGGCGTCCTCGCCGCGAACGCCTACGGCTTCGGGGCGGTGGAGATCATCGTCTTCGGCATCGCCGCGAACCTCCTCGCCGGCGTCGGGGTGTTCCTCGGCGGGAGGGTCGACGACCGCGTCGGCCCCCGCCCCGTGATCATCGCCGGCTGCACCGGCATCATCGTGCTGGGCCTGGTGGTGCTCGCCTTCGAGCCGACGATCGTGTTCTGGGTCGCGGGCCTGGCGATCTGCCTGTTCGTCGGCCCCGTGCAGTCCGCCTCGCGGAACCTGCTCACCCGGCTGTCGCTCCCGGGCCGGGAGACGGAGAACTTCGGCCTCTACGCGACGACGGGCCGGGCGCTCGGGTTCCTCGGCACCGCGGCCTTCGCCGCGACCGTCGCGCTCTCCGGCGAGACCCGCACCGGGATCCTCGGGATCGTGATCGTGATGGCGCTGGGCCTGGTGGCGTTCCTGCCGATCCGGCTGGGAGCGGCGGGCCGCGCCGCCGCGGCCGCGCGCTCGGGAGCCTCGACAGCCTGACCTGGATCACACCCCCGACCGGGTTCAGCCGCCGGAGCGGGATCAGGCGAGGTCGGCGGGGTCCACCAGGAGGCCGTCGAGGTCCAGGACGTAGCCGCCGACGCTCTCGGCGATCAGCCCGGCGATCACCCCGATGCGCCGGTACGCCTCCTGCCAGCGCTCCGCGGTCGGGGCGTCCGGCGTCTCGATCGCGTCCTCCTCCGGGTTCGCGGTGACGTGGACCAGCTGGTAGTCCACGGCATCGCCCAGCCATTCGAGGGCGCTGAGGGCGACGGGGCGGGCACTGCGTCCCACCCGCACCTCGATCACGTCGCCGCCGGGCAGCGGCGCGGTGAGCCCGTAGCCGGTGCGGGAGGCCTCCTCGGGGGCGCGGTCCAGCTCCGCCTCCGGCTCGAGCGGCGCGAGCAGCTGGGCGAGGGACTCCGGCGCGAGGGCGTGAGGGCTCGTGACCGTCAGGTCCCGCACGTGGTACGGATGCGGCTCGAGGCGGACGTGGCCGTCGGTGACGACAGCGCCGTACAGACGCCGTGCGAGCGCCCAGGCCAGGTCGAGGCTCTCCCGCTCCACGCCGAAGGGCAGCCCCTCGGGGAAGGCGCGGCCGTAGCCGTGGGAGTCGACCATGCCCTCGGGCACGGGGTCCTCGCGCACCCGCGGGGTCTCCAGGGTCCAGCGGCCCGCGCCGCGCGGCGTCCGGTCGGGGACCAGACGGACGTCGTCCCCGATCGCGATCGCCCCGTCCTCGTCCTCCCGGGCGGTGGGGCGGACGTTGAGGATCATCGTGAGCACCTCGGCGGGGTCGGTGTCCCGCGGCAGCTGCAGACGATGGCTGGTGCGGACCGGCTCGGTCACTGCTGCTCCTCCTGGAGGGGGATCCGGGTGCGATGGAAGTTCTGCGCCGAGCGGGAGGGCGTGGGCCCGCGCTGGCCGAGATAGCGGTTGAGGTTCCCGGCGCTGCCGTAGGGGTTCTGCGACGGGCTGGAGAGGCGGAAGAAGCACAGCTGGCCGATCTTCATGCCGGGCCACAGCGCCACCGGGAGGGTCGCCATGTTCGACAGCTCCAGGGTGATGTGCCCGTCGAAGCCGGGGTCGATGAACCCGGCGGTCGAATGGGTCAGCAGCCCCAGCCGGCCCAGCGAGCTCTTGCCCTCCAGCCGGGCGGCGACGTCGCCTGGAAGAGTGATCTGCTCGTAGGTCGAGGCGAGCACGAACTCCCCCGGGTGCAGCATGTACGCCTCGTCGGGATCGACGGCGACCTCGCGCGTGAGGTCCGCCTGCTCGATCGAGGGATCGATCAGGGCGTGCTTGTGGTTGTCGAAGAGGCGGAAGAAGCGGTCGATCCGCACGTCCACGGAGGCGGGCTGGATCATCGCCTCGTCGAAGGGGGACAGCCGCACCCGTCCGGCCTCGATCTCGGCCCGGATGTCTCGATCGCTCAGCAGCACGGCGACCAGACTAGCCCGTTACCTTGTGAGCACCCCGATGGACGGGGTTCTGGTCGCTCGGCCGGGTATGGCTTTGTTGCCCTGCCATCAATGGTCCGGGGGGTGTTGCCGCCCGGTCGAGAGACACGCGTTGACCGCTGATAGGGACACGGCCCAGCACTGCTGAGGTCTCTTTGTAACGTGGGTGCCGGCATCGGGTGTCAAGACTGCGACCAGCGATGATGCTTCAGGGAAGGACAGCATCATGGAAACCAGATTCGCGGTCGTCATCGGACTGGACGTCGGGAAGACTGCCCACCACGCGTGCGCGCTCGATCCGGACGGGAACAAGCTGTTCGACAAGCCCCTCCCGCAGGACGAGACCAGGCTCCGCGAGCTGTTCACCCAGCTGCAGAACCACGGCGAAGTGCTGATGGTGGTCGACCAGCCCAACACCATCGGAGCGTTGCCGATCGCGGTCGCCAGAGACTCCGGCTGCTCCGTCGCCTACCTGCCAGGCCTGGCGATGCGGAAGGCCGCGGACCTCTATCCGGGCAGGTCGAAGACCGATGCGCGCGACGCGTTCATCATCGCTGACACCGCCAGGACCATGCCCCATACCCTGCGCAGCGTCGATCGTGACAGCGAGGTCCTCTCCGCACTGAAGGTCCTTGCCGGCTTCGACGAGGACCTCGCCCACGAGACGACCCGGGCACTGAACCGGATCCGGTCGCTGCTCACGCAGATCCACCCCGCGCTCGAGCGAGTCTTCGCCGGCGGGACCCTCTCGACCGGGCTCGTGCTGGACCTGCTGGAGAAGTTCGGCGGCCCCACCGGGCTCAACACTGCTGGTCGAGGCAGGGTTCTGAGGTTCGCCCGGGCCCACTCGCGTCGTGACCCCGAAGTGCTGATCGATCAGATCTTCACCGCGCTCGCGGAGCAGACCGTGGTCGTGCCGGCGACCGCGGCAGTGGAGCTGGTGATCCCGAGAGTCGCTGGCCAGGTCAAAGAACTGAAGGACCAACGAGCGACCGTGGCGAGGGAGGTCGAGGGCATGTTGGAGGACTTCCCTCTCGCCTCGGTCTTGATGAGCATGCCGGGGATCGGCATCAAGACCGCCGCCCAGATCCTCCTGAACATCGGTGACGGCACCGCGTTCGAGAGCGCGGGCCATCTCGCGGCCTATGCCGGGATCGCACCGGTCACACGACGATCCGGCACCTCGATCCGCGGAGAGTTCCCCGCCCGCTCCGGGAACAAACGCCTGAAGAACGCGCTGTTCTACTCCGCCTGGGTCGCCACCCGCTGCGACCCGATCTCCAAGGCCTACTACGATCGCAAACGTGCCGAGGGCAAGCGTCACAACGCTGCCGTGATCTGTCTGGCACGCCGCCGCTGCAACGTCATCTTCGCGATGCTCCGCGACGGCACCTACTACCAACCGCCCATCACCCCTGCCCCCGAGCCGACCGCTCTCGCAGCTTGACTCGGAACATAGGGACACCCCCCACCGGCGCAGTGCGTGAGCTCGTCCCGAATCGTCCCGGTTCGCGGACCACTCCGGAGAGGGGGTATGCTGTCTCCCGTTCGCTCGGACAGCAGGCCTCCTGCACCGACCGGGCACCGTGTCGCGGGTGTAGTTCAATGGTAGAACTTCAGCTTCCCAAGCTGACAGCGCGGGTTCGATTCCCGTCACCCGCTCTCGCGACCAGAGCCGCGATCTCCGTCCCCGGAGGTCGCGGCTCCGTCATGTCCGGGGTCAGGTCCAGGATCACGTCCGAGTGGGCCCGCGCCCTCCTCCCGCCTCGCCCCCCCCGCCGCGGCGTGACGCGTTCCGATCCCCGCCGCGCAGGGGTCTGCGGCTTGCGGGTTCTGTCGAACGTCCCGGTGAGTGTAAGAATGCGGCATGCCCAAGATCATCGGAGGGTCGCTCGAGGAGCACCGCGAACGCACGCGGGAGAAGATCTTCGCCGCCCTGGCCGAGCTGCTGGAGACCCAGGAGTTCGAGACCATCACCTTCTCCCGCATCGCGGCCGCGGCCGGCGTGGGCCGCACCGCGATGTACAACCACTTCCCCGACCGCGAGACGCTCCTGATCGAGTACGCGATCCACGAGACGACGGACTACATCACCCAGCTGCGGGCCGGGGTCAGCGACTCGGCGACCCCGCGCGAGGCGGTCATCGCCTACGTGCGCACCCAGCTGGAGCTCACCGTCTCCTTCCACGTCCCGCAGGCCGCGGGCCGGGCCGCCCTCACCCCCGACGCGGCCGCGCGGATGCGCGAGCACGTGGTGCTGATCGAGGAGGTGCTCAGCACGATCGTGGAGGCCGGGATCGCGGCGGGCGACTTCTCCGCCGACCTCGACGTGACCGGCACCGTCCGGATCATCAACGGCCTGCTCGTCGGCTCCTCCGCGAAGCGCTACCCGCGCGAGGCGCTCGAGCGCTTCGTGCTGCAGGGGCTCGGCGCGACCGTCTGAGCGCGCCGACGCCTCAGCCCCTGCCCTTGCGCTTCCTGCGGGTGGGCCGGGCGGTGACGGTGGCCTCGTGACGGTCCTCCTCGTCGACCTCCCAGTCCATCGCGTCCAGGGAGTCCTCCGGGGTCTCCTCCGCGGTGCGGGAGAAGAGCGGGCGGGACAGCTCCTCGTGCTCGTCCTCGAGGTCCACCTCGGGCGCGGTGGCGGTGATGACCCAGCAGGTCAGCGCGATGATGATCGCGACCACGGCGATGCCCCAGCGGAGATAGGCACTGGTGCCGTCGGTGCTCATCCCCACCACGGCGCTCACCGCGAGCGCGGAGAGCAGCGAGGCGGTCAGCGCCAGCGGCAGCGCCACCGAGCCGATCACGGAGCGCAGGATGCCGGTGAGCACCGCCCCGCCGAGCGCGCCGGAGTGCCCCCAGGAGCCGGGGCCGCCGTAGCGGCCGGAGCCGATCACCGCGGAGGCGCCGGCAAGGGTCGAGGCGGAGCCGAGGGTCCACAGCCCCAGGCCCGCCGCGGTCAGCACCACGCCGACGACGAGGCCCGGCAGCGCGGCCGGGCCGAGCCCGAAGCCGGCCACCACAGGGGCGAGCACCGCGACGACCACGGGGGTCAGCGCGGCCCGGCGCACCATCTCGGGCAGCTCGGGCAGTTCCGCGCCGTCACGGCCCTCGAGCATCGCCGCGCGGGTCTCCACGACCGCGTTCGCGCCGAGCCGGCGGGCGCCGTCCAGGAGCGAGGAGGTCATCAGCAGGACGGTCACGACGCCGAGGGCGACGCCGCCGAGCAGGGTGAGCGAGGCGGGGGTCGCCAGGTGCAGGGCCCGGTCCTCCCACACGGTCGCGGCGCGCGGGGCGAGCTGCAGCGCGGAGACGACGGGGCCGAGTGCGCCGAGGCCGATCAGCACCGCGGCGAGCAGCAGCGCGCCGAGCGGACCGGTCGCGATGCCGCCCGCGGCGCGGCGCGAGCCGCTCTCCGCCCCGGCGCGGTCCAGCAGCGTGGAGGCCAGCAGCGGCCCCGCATGGCCGGCGACCACGATCAGCGCGCCGAGGCCGGCGTGGACCGCGAGGGCCAGGGCGAGGGAGGGCACACCGGCGGCGAGCACGGAGAGCACGGCGGCGATGAGGACCACGAGGGCGAGCGCCCCGGCGGCGGTCAGCGCCGAGGAGCCCAGGCCCGCGGTGAGGCCGAGCGCCCCGCCGGTGCGGGAGGTGCGGGCGGCGCGCAGCACGGAGCCGCCCAGGCGATGGCCGGTGCCGCCCAGCAGCAGCACCGTCGCGAGCGCGGCGAGGGCACCGAGGCCCAGCGCCACGGCGACCACGACGTTCGGGGTGATGCCATAGAGGGCGAGCATGTCGAGGAAGGCGGAGGCGTACTGCGAGTCGTCCGTCTGGGAGATGAACTGGCTCAGGTCGCCGCCGAGCTCCTCGATCTGCGGCTCGAGCTGCTCGCGCGGCGTGTCGGTGCCGCCGGTGATCGCGGGATCGGTGAAGTTCTCGAGCCCTACGTCCTCGAAGCGGAGGTCCTTGTACTGCGAGGGGATCCACAGCGCCGCAGCGGCGACCGCGCCGGCGGCGCCGAGCACGGAGGGGATCAGCCCGCCCAGCTGCAGCGCACCGCGCTCGTGGCCCTCGCGGCCCGCATGGGGGACGACGGCGGAGACGCCCGCGGCGAGCAGCGCGGTGCCCAGCGCCAGCAGCGTGACGACGAAGCCCTCGGCCGCGAGGACGGGCACGCCGAGCAGCACGCCGAGGGCGGCGCCGGCGGTCGCGACGGCGACGAGGTCGGCGCCGAGGGCCCCGCCGCGGCGCACCATGCGGGCGCTGCGCAGGTGGGGGCCGCCGAGGTTGTCCTCGTCGTCGACGTCGAGCTCGTGCTCGTCGGTGCCGACCAGCACCGCGGCCGCGGCCGCGCCCGCCTCGACCGGGGCCGCGCTGGCCCGCACCACGAGGGCGGAGATCGCGGCGCCCGCGGCGAGGGCGATGAGCGCCGGCCCGGCCGTGGTCTGCAGGAACCACACCGCGATCACCACGGGCAGCGCGGCGAGCGCGAGCGCGCCGGCGACCGTGAGCGCCCCCAGACGCGGGAGCATCGCCCCGCGCCGCTCGGGATCGACGCCGAGCGCCGCGAGCTGGATCGCCAGGCCCCGCCAGGCCGCGAGCGGGCCGAGCGCGAGCCCGACCAGCAGCATCGCCGAGCGCAGGATGCGGTCGTCGGTCCCGCCGGGGGCCAGGTACACCACCACGGCGAGCGGCAGCCCCACCCACAGCAGGATCGAGGCGGAGGACAGCAGCGGCGCGCCGAGCCGCCGTCCGAGCGTCGGGTCCACCTCGGCGCTGTCCTCGTCGCGCCGCAGCCGGGTGGGCACGACCGCCCCGGCGACGAGCGCGGCCACGGCCAGAAGGCCGAGGACGAGCAGGGTGACGGCGAGATCGTCGCCGAGGGGGAATTGCGTGATCAGATCCACGGGTCGGCTTCAGCTTCCGTCGGCGTCAGAGGTCAGGCGAGCAGGGAGAGGTCCAGATGATCCAGGCCGCCCTCGACGACGCGGATCGGGACCCCCCAGTCCTGCTGGTGCATGTGGCAGGCGGGGAACTCCACGGCCGGGTCCGCGTCGCAGGAGGCGGCGCGGGCGCTGACGTGGAGGACGCCCTCGGTGTACGCGGGGTCGAGGGTGACGGTGCGCTCGAGCGCGGTGTCCACCCCTCCCCCGGCCTTCAGCATCGAGGTGGGGGTGGTCGCGATCGTGACCTGCGTGGACGGTCCGAGGGAGTCGTCGAGCTTGTGCCCGGGCGGCGGCGTGAACAGCACGCGCACGGTGAGCGGGCCGGGACCCACCTCGGTCGCGGGCCGCTCGGAGCGCTGGGCGCCCTCGTCGATCACGCGCTCAGCGGCCTTCGCGACAGGCACCCAGGTGATGCGGTGCGCGCCGGACTCGACGACGATCAGCTGGCCGATCCCGTCCACGGGCGGGCCGACGATCGCGTCGGAGGGCTCCTTGAGGTCGGTCGCGACGGTGACGACCTCGCCGGTCTCCTCGTCCAGGAGGCGGATCGCGCCGTTGTAGGTGTCGGCGATCGCGATGCGCCCGTCGGGCAGGGCGGTCACGCCGAGCGGGTGCTGGAGACGGGCCCGGTCGAGCGGTCCGTCCACATGGCCGAAGTCGAACAGGCCCTTGCCCACCAGGGTGCTGACCTGCATGGTCTGCGGGTCCAGGAGCCGCACCGCGGAGGACTCGGAGTCCGCGATCACGATCCGGCCGTCGGGCATCTCGTCGAGGCCCGAGGGCTGCGCCCACCAGGAGGTGACGGCGGGGCCGTCGACGAGGCCCTCCTGGGTGGTGCCCGCGAGGACCAGCAGGGCGCCGGTGACGGGGTCGTAGGTCCACAGCTGGTGGATCCCGGCCATGGCGATCACGGCCCGGTTCAGGGAGTGGCTCCAGGTGAGGTCCCAGGGGGTGGAGAGGCTGTAGGAGCGGGCATCGCCCTCGCCGCGCGGCAGCGGCTCGCCCTGCATCCACTGCTCGCCGGTGCCGGCGAGGGTGGTGACCTCGGTCGTGGTGCGGGAGCGCAGCAGGCGGTCCTGCCCGATCTTCACGCCGCGCAGGCGGTGCCCGGCGGTATCGGCGACCAGGAGGTCGTAGCCCACCTCCTGGGCGACCTCGGCGGGCAGGGCGAGGACGCCGTTGGGCTCGGCGAACTGGGCGGTGTCCTCGTCGCCGTCGGCATGGCCGCGCTCCCCGGTGCCGATGATCGCGTCGACCGTCGCGCCGTCGGCCTGGAAGACGACCAGGCGGTGCTGGCCCGCGTCGGAGACCACCAGCCGGCCGTCGGGCAGGACGGCGAGCTTCGAGGGGAAGCGGAGGGTCTGCTCGGTCCGCTCGGCGAGGACCGTCGGCGCGGGGCCGCGGCGCAGCGAGCCGTCGGCCTCGCCCTCGGCGACGAGCTCGGCGACCAGGCGGTCGAGGTTCGCGGCATGGCCCTCCCCGGAGAGGTTGCCGGCGATGCGGCCGTGGGTGTCCAGGACCATCAGGGTGGGCCAGGCGCGGGCACCGTAGGCGCTCCAGGTCTCCAGCTCCGGATCGTCGATCACCGGGTGGGAGACCTCGTAGCGCTCGATGTTGGCCCGCAGCGCCTCGGGGTCCTTCTCGAACTCGAACTTCGGGGAGTGCACGCCGATGACGACGAGCTCATCGGCCCACTTCTCCTCGAGGGGGCGCAGCTCGTCCAGGACATGCAGGCAGTTCACGCAGCAGAACGTCCAGAAGTCCAGCAGCACGATCTTCCCGCGCAGCGTCTCGAGGTCCAGCTCGGCGCCGCCGGTGTTCAGCCAGCCGCGGCCGCGCAGCGGCGAGCCGTGGGCGCGGGAGGTCAGGGGCGCGGAGGGGTCCGACGAAGTGGTCATGGGGTCCAGTGAACACCGGATCGGCGCCCGGGGGCCACCTCGAGTGACATGCGCGGACATCCGCGCCAGATCGCCTCCCGGGTCACCAGGTCGCGATCCAGGCCGCGAGCTCGGGATCGGTGAGGGAGGTGAGGGCGAGGTCCGCGGGCGGGACGGGGTGCCCGGGGGCGGGGACCGCGATGAGGCGCAGCCCCGCGTCGCGGGCGGCGCGGGCACCGGTCCCGGAGTCCTCCAGGGCCAGACAGTCCTCGGGCCGCTGGCCCAGGGCGCGGGCCGCCGCGGCGTACATGTCGGGGGCCGGCTTGGGGTTCTCGACGGTGTCCGAGGCCTCCAGGACGGTGAAGTGCTCCCGCAGGCCGCCGGCGACGAGCTTGTGGTCCAGCGCCTCGAGCCAGGAGTTCGAGGCGCAGCCCAGCGGCACCCGGGCCGCCGCCGCCCGCAGCACCTCGTCCGCGCCGGGCAGGGGGCGCACCGCGCCGGAGAGCTCGTGGTCGAACTCGCGGTGCAGGTCGGCGAGGACCTCGGCCTCGGTGTGGCCGGAGCGGCGGGCGATCAGCTCGGCGGCGACCTCGATCGTCGAGCCGTGCAGCACGGCGTCGTCCTCGGGGTCCAGGACCGCGCCGCGCGCGGCGACGACCGTGTCCTGGGCGCGCTGCCACACCGACTCGGTGTCCAGCAGCAGGCCGTCGCAGTCGAAGACGACGGCGCGCGGGGTCCAGTCGCCGAAGGCGCGGGCGAAGCGGTCGGGCGCGGTGCTCACCGGCGGGCCTCCCAGCTCGAGATCCAGTCGGCGAGGACGGGGTCCTCGAGGGAGTCGAGACGGCGCGGCGCCACGGGGTCCTGGCCGGGGATCGACGGCACCGCGATGAGCTGCATCCCCGCGGCGAGGGCGGCCCGGGCGCCGGTCTCCGAGTCCTCCAGCGCCAGGCAGTCGGCGGGGTCGGCGCCGAGCGTCGCGGCGGCGGCGAGGTAGAGGTCGGGGGCGGGCTTCCCGGCGGCGACGTCGTCGAGGGAGACCCGGGCGTCGAAGGCGCCCGTGAGGCCGAGCGCGTCGAGGGTCCGCTCGAGCAGGTCCCGCGGGGAGTTCGAGGCGACGGCGACGGGGCGCACGGCGGCGACCGCCCGGACGGTCCTGACCACCCCGGGCAGCGGCACGAGCGGCTCCTCCAGGCGCTCCTGGTGGGCGGCCATCAGCTCCGCCCCGGCGCGGTGCGGGTCCTTGCCGATGGCCTCGGCGATCGTGGTGACCACGACCTCGATCGGCCGGCCGGTCAGGGCGCGGCGCACCTCCGGGGCGAGGGAGGCGCCGTGGTCGGCGAGATAGTCCTCCTGCAGCGCGAGCCAGCGCCCCTCGGTGTCCACCAGCAGTCCGTCGCAGTCCATCACCACGGCGGCCGGGGACCACGCGGGCGGCCACGTCTCCAGCGGGGAGGGTGCCAGGAGGGCGCCGGGGTCGCTCGCATCGGTCATGGCCCCAGCCTAACGATCACCGCGGCCCCGGCGTCCAGCGGGCTCCTGCCCGCGGAGCGGCCGCTCAGGCCGACACCGCCGTGAGCCCCTGCTCGAGGTCGGCGAGGATGTCGTCGATGTGCTCGATGCCCACGGAGAGGCGCACGAAGCCGGGGGCGACGCCGGCGGCGCGCAGCTCCTCCTCGGTCAGCTGCGAGTGGGTGGTCGAGGCGGGGTGGATGACGAGGCTGCGCACGTCGCCGATGTTCGCCACGTGCGAGTGGAGGGTGAGGGCGTCGACGAAGCGGCGCCCGGCCTCGAGGCCGCCGGGCAGCTCGAAGCCGAGCACGCTGCCGGAGCCCTGCGGGAGATAGCGCTGTGCCCGCTCGTGGTGCGGGGAGGAGGGCAGGGAGGCCCAGGTGACCGTGCCCACCCGCTCGTCGGCCTCGAGGAAGTCGGCGACGCGGCGGGTGTTCTCCAGGTGGCGCTCCATCCGCAGCGGCAGCGTCTCGAGGCCCTGCCCGATGAGGAAGGCGTTGAAGGGGGAGACGGCCGGGCCCAGGTCGCGCAGCAGGTTGGTGCGGGCGCGGGTCGCGAAGGGGCCGGGCACGCCGGCGAAGACGAGGCCGTTGTAGGACTCGTCGGGCTCGGTGAACTGGGGGTACTTCTCGGCGTGGGCGGTGAAGTCGAAGCTGCCGCCGTCCACGATCGCGCCGGCGATCGAGGTGCCGTGCCCGCCGAGGAACTTGGTCGCCGAGTGGACGACCACGTCCGCGCCGTGCTCGAGGGGGCGCAGCAGGTACGGGGTCGCGACGGTGTTGTCGACGATCAGCGGGACGCCGACCTCGTGGGCGACGTCGGCGAGGGCGCGCAGGTCGGGGATGTCCTGCTGGGGGTTCGGGATCGACTCCACGAAGAAGGCGCGGGTGGTTTCGTCCGCGGCGGCGCGCCAGGAGGCGGGATCGGTCGGGTCCTCGATCCACTGCGGGGTGATGCCGAGGCGGGTGAGGGTGTGCTTGAAGAGGTTGAAGGAGCCGCCGTACAGGCTCGGGGAGACGGCGATCGAGTCGCCGGCCCCGGCGAGGTTCAGGATCGACAGCGTGATGGCGCTCTGCCCGGAGGCGAGCAGGAGCCCGGCCGCGCCGCCCTCGAGCGCGGCGATGCGGTCCTCGACCGCGGCCTGGGTGGGGTTGGTGATGCGGGTGTAGATCGGGGCGGCCTCGGCGAGCGCGAAGCGGTCCGCGGCGGACTGCGCCGAGGGGAAGACGAAGCTGGTCGTCTGGTGGATGGGCAGGGCGCGCGAGCCCGCGTCCGTGTCGGGGGTCTGTCCGGCGTGGACGGCGAGGGTCTCGAACTTCTGGGGCTGGTGCGTCATGGCTGCGCTCCTCCTGGGCGTCGGGGGTTGCGCTCAGCCTGTCCGCCGCGCGCCGGCGGGGCGAGGACTGTGAACGTCTGTGTCGCCGAGCTCGAGCGGCTCCCCGTCCCAGCGGCGGCGCAGCCAGCGGTCGTGGTAGGCGATCAGCACGGTCCCGCCCCAGTCCGCGAGCGCGGTCTCGAGCCGGGTCGCGACACGGGGTATGGAGGGCATGGATCAGCTCCTCGGCGCGGAGGGACGGCGGGCGCGGGGCTGATCACAGACGCATGGTCGCCACCGTAGGGGCCGCGCCCCGGCGGCGTCGAGCGAATTACCCGCCGAGCGCCGCGACCGCGGAGCGGATCCCGGCGGGGTCGCCGATCCGGCGGGGGTCCCGGGGGAAGTCCTCGAGCGCGGCGGCCGACGCCCGCGCATCGGTCCCGGACAGCAGCGCGACCAGCGCGACGCGCACGCTGCCGCCCGCGGCCTCGAGCACCCGTGCCGCGTCCTCGGGATCGGCGCCGCTGGCCTGGACGAGCATCCGCACGGTGCGGGCGACGAGCTTCTCGTTGGTGGGGCGCACCTGGATCATCAGGTTGCCGAAGGTGGTCCCGAGCCGGACCATCGTCGCGGTGGAGAGGGCGTTGAGGGTGAGCTTCTGCGCGGTCCCGGCCTTCATGCGGGTGGAGCCGGTGACCACCTCGGGGCCGACGTCGAGGAGGATCTGGTGGTCCGCGAGCGGAGCGAGCGGCGCGGCGGGGTTCGCGGAGATCAGCGCGGTGGGCATCCCCGCGGCGCGGGCGGCCTCGAGCGCACCGGCCACGAAGGGGGTGCGGCCGCTCGCGGCGAGGCCGATCACCACATCGCCCTCGCGGCACTGCTCGCGCACCAGCTGCGCGCCCTGCGCGGCGGAGTCCTCGGCGCCCTCGACCGCGGTGAGGAAGGCGCCGGGCCCGCCCGCGAGATGGGCGGTGACCATCGACTCGTCGGCGTCGAAGGTCGGGGCGAGCTCGACCGCGTCGAGCACCGCGAGCCGGCCCGAGGTCCCGGCCCCGAGGTAGTGGACGGTGCCGCCGTCCGCGATCGCCGCCACGCACGTCTCCACCAGCGCGGCGATCTCGGCGGACCGCGCCTGGACCGCCGCGGCGACGGTCGCGTCCTCGCCGAGGATCACGTCGACCATCCCGCGGGCGTCGAGGGTGTCCAGCTCGGCGCTGGCGGGATTGCGCTCCTCGGTGGGCGAGGCGAGCCCCACCAGGTCGACGTCGAGGCTGCTCGGGTCCCTGCGGGGGTTGCTCACGTGGTCTCCAATGATCGGTGGGCGTCGCACGGGACAGCGTAGGACAGGCGGGGCGGGCCCTACGATGTGGGGACGCTCGACGGGGAACGCTGGAGGAGGGAGCCGTATGCGCCAGCACCTGGTGCTCGCCGGGGATGTCGGGGGGACGCGTTCGCGGCTGGTCGCCGCGTCGGTGGACGGCGGGCTCCTCGCGCAGGCCGAGGGGCCGGGAGCGAACCTCCGCTCCTCGGGACCGGCGGCCTTCGACACGCTCGCGGCCACGATCGCCGAGGTGCTCGAGCAGACGCGGCACGCGCTGCGCACCGCCGACGCGGGCGCCGACGACGACACCTCCGACGGTCCGGCCGGCCCGCTCGCCGACGACCCGGCCGAGGTCGCGGCGGTCGCGCTCGGGATCTCCGGGGCGGGGCCGGCGCGTGCGGCGGAGGTCCGCGCCGCGGTCGGCGAGCGCCTCGGCCCGCTCGGGATCCCCGCCGAGCGCCTCCTGGTCACCGACGACCTGCACACCGCCTTCCTCTCCGGAGGGGTGGGCGACGACGGCCTGCTGGTGCTCGCCGGGACCGGCGCGGTCGCGGTCCGCTTCCGCGACCGCGAGGCGATCGCCCGCCGCGACGGGATGGGCTGGCTGCTGGGCGATGTCGGCTCCGCGGTGTGGCTGGGGCGGCGCACCCTCGAGGCGGTCGCCGCGGACCTCGACGGACGCGGCCCCCGCACCCTGCTGACCGAGGAGGTCGGCGCCGCGCTGGGCCTGGACCTGCGCGAGGGGCTCCGCCCGCCCTCGCCCACCGGCGACCCGCGCCAGGACCTGATCCGCGCGCTCGACGAGCACCTGCCCGCCGGGGCGCCGGCGGCGCTGGGACGCTTCGCGCCGCTGCCCGCCCGGGTGCGGGACGATCCGGTCGCCCGCGGCATCCTCTCCGCCGTGATCGAGCACGTGCTGGACACGGTTCAGGCGCTGGACCCGGAGGCGGTGCTGCCCGTCGTGCTCGCAGGCTCGGTGCTCACCGGTCCGGGCCCGATCCATGACGAGGTGACGGCCTCGCTGCAGGACCGTCGCCGCTCCGTGAGCCCCGCGCCCGACGGGCTGCCGGGTGCGCTGCTGCTCGCACGCGAGCTCGTGGGCCGGATCGCCGGCTGATCTCCACGGCGCGGTGCAGATCCAGGCCTCCGCGGGCGCCGCGGACCTCAGCCCGCTCACGGCCACCGCACGTCGCCTGGTGCGCCACCAGGTGGTCCTCGCCTATGTCATGACGACGATCATCACGACGCTCGGCGTCTCCGCGGTGATCACCGCGGTCGCCTGAACCGCCCCCGCGCGGAGACTAGGATGGCGGGCGTCAGCAGGCCGTCCACCCGGAAGAAGGCTCCTTTCGATGCCCGAGCTCCACGACCAGATCCCCACCCGTGAGAAGGTCCTGATCATCGGCGCCGGCCCCGCCGGCCTCGCCGCCGCGGCGTCGCTGAAGGCGCTCGAGGTGCCCTTCGACATCGTGGACCGCGCCGACCACGTCGGCGGCATCTGGGACCCCGAGCGGGAGGACTCCCCGATCTGGCCGACGATGGAGATGATCTCCTCGCGCGAGCAGACCCAGTACGAGGACCTCCTGCAGCCGGTCTCCTTCCCCGAGTTCCTCACCCCCGCCCATATGGCGAAGTACCTGCGCGCCTACGCCTCCCGCCACGGGATCACCGACCACTTCCGCCCGCGCACCGCCGTGCGCGCCGCACGCCCCTTCGGGGAGGGCGTGTGGGAGGTGGAGCTCTCCACCGGCGAGATCGGGATCTACCGCGCGGTGATCTCCGCGCACGGCATCTCGGAGCGCCCCCACCGCCCTGACTGGGCCGCCGACGTCCCGGGCACCGTGCAGGTCGTGCACTCCTCGGAGTGGACCGGCGCCGACGGTCTCGAGGGCAGGCGGGTGCTGGTCGTCGGCTCGGGCCAGTCCGCCGCGGACATCGCGGTCGACGCCGCCCGTCGCGCGCTCGAGGTGCGCTGGTCGATGCGCACCGGCCACTGGGTGGTGCCGCGCCGCATCGCCGGGATCCCCGGCGACGTCGCCTCCGCGCGCGAGCCCGCGATGCTCGGCGGGCTGAACGCGAGGATCGCGGAGACCGTGGTGCGACGCACCGTCGGCGACCCGGTCGAGGCCGGTCTGCCCCGCCCGGCGCAGCCCCTGCTCGAGGACCGCGTGATCGTCTCCGACGACCTGCTGCAGCGGGTCCGCGAGGGGCGCATCACCCCCGCCGGCGAGGTCCAGGGCGTGGACGCCGAGGGCGTGGTCACGCACGCCCGCGGCCGCGACGCCTTCGGCACCGACATCTACCGCGCGGACCTGATCGTGCTGGCCACCGGCTACGAGACGGCGGCCGACCACCTCCCCGAGGACCTCGTGCCCCGCACCGCGAGCGGCGAGAGCGACCTCTTCCTCGGCGCCTTCGCCCGCGGCCGCGACGACCTCGTGATCCTGGGTCAGCAGCGGGTCTCCGGCGGCGTGCTGCCGCTCCTCGTCGAGCAGGCCGACATCGCCGCCTACATGCTCGCCGCGACCCGTGACGGCGGCACCTCCCCCGCGCTCGAGCAGTTCCGTCGCGTGCGCGGCGGCGCGGAGGCCGCGATCCCGGCCCGTCCCGCACCCGCCTCCGGCGGTCTGCGCGGCCGGCTCGAGACCGCCGTCGGCACCCGCCGCGTCACCCCGCGCGAGGTCCCCTCAAGCGCCGGCGCCCTGGAGGGCCTGGTCCCCGCCGTGGACCGCGAGACCCAGCTCGCGCGGCTCCGTTCGGTGCGCAGCCTCTTCGGCTGAGCGGTCCCCGGGGCCGACGCCCCGCCGCACGCTCCGACGAAGGGGCCCGCGCCGCTGCGCGGGCCCCTTCGTCGTGCGGTCAGCCGCGGCGCCCGCGGTTCCGCAGCGCCGCCCCGCCGGCCACGAGCGCGATGAGCACCACGACGACGAGCACGAGCGTGCCCGCGGACTGCTGATCGGCGAGCGCGTCGGCCCGCCAGGTGCGGCCGGTCGCGCCGAACCAGCTCGCCGCCAGCAGCCTCTCCGTGCTGCGCAGCGCGATCCCCCCGGCAGCGCCCAGCAGCAGCGGGACCGCCGCGACCCAGGCCCGACGCGGCGCGGGCGCGAGCCTCACGGCGAGCGCGATCAGCGCACCGGCGGCGAGAGCCAGCAGCTGCAGCGCGAGATGGGCGGCGTGGCTGTCCAGGGCGGCGCGGAGCAGCGGCGGGCTGATGTAGCAGGCGGCGAGCAGCAGCGGCCCGGCCGCGGCGAGCAGCGCCGCGAGCGGCCAGCGCCCCTCCAGCAGGGTGCGCAGACGCGGCGGGATCGTCATCGCGCAGCCCAGCAGCACCCCGGCGGGCACGAGCAGCAGCACGTGCTGGAGGACGTGGGCGGAGACGAGCACCTTGCCGTACACGTTCAGAGGGCCCGAGGTCAGCAGCACGAGCGCGGCGGCCCCGAGCAGGAGCTGCAGGCTGCGTCCACGCGGACGCGGCGGGGCGCTCGGCCTCCACCACAGCAGCAGCAGGACGCAGGCGAGCGCCGCCCCGAAGGGGTCCGGGCGCCACTGCCCGAGCACGGTGACGAGGTCCGGGGCGGGAGGCAGGGGGTAGCCGGTGAGCGTGCCGGCGGTGCCCGCCGGCGGGGTGCCCTCCTCCGCGGGCGGCGGGGAGGAGCTCATCGCCGCGGCGAGCGCGACGGCGAGCCCCATCAGCGCCAGCTCGAGCAGGGCGAGGCGCCGGTAGGTCCCCAGCGCCCGGCGCCCCTCGGCGTCCGTGCCGAGCCCGGTGGCGAGCTGGCGGCGCTGGAGCGCGCCGAGCAGGCCCAGGAGCAGCAGCACCACGGCCTTGCCGAGCCCGATCTGCACGTACGCGCTGGTGAGGAGCTCCGCGGGGGTGTTCATACGCACCACGAGAGCGAGCACCCCGCTCAGCGCCAGGGCGATCCAGCAGATCAGCGCGAGATGGGAGTAGCCGCGCAGCACGCGCACGTCGTCGCGGCTGCGATCGGTGAGCACCTGCAACACGGCGAGGCCGCCCAGCCAGATCCCCACCGCCAGCAGGTGCACGAGCATCGTGGAGGTGGCGATCTCGTGGGTCTCGTCGCCCGCGGCGTGCCCGGTCATCGCGGCGGAGAAGGCGACGACGGAGGAGAGGACCGCGACGGCGCGGGCGAGAGAGGCGGAGGTGCCGAGCACGGCGACGGTGGTGGTCGCCGCGGCGGCCAGCAGCCCGCACAGGAGCCAGACGCCGAGCTCCGTCGCGAGGAACACCCCGAGGTCGGAGCCGAAGCGCGGCGAGCCGACGGGCTGCCCGGTCGCGATCGCGTACGAGAAGGCGAGGGAGGCGCCGCGGGCGAGGGTGGTGGCCGCGGCGGCGCCCGCGACGATGCCGAGGGCGCGGGTGCGGTCGGCCTCCTCGCGCAGGAGCCAGCCCGCCACCACGGCGCCGCCGAGGGTCAGTGCGGCGGCGAGGTCGGCGAGGGTCGCGGCGACCGGGGCGCCGATCCGGGCGACGGGGCCCGCATCCAGCAGCACGAGGTTGTCGCCGCCGGCGGCGTCGGCCGCGAGCACGGCGAGCAGGCTCAGCACCGCGAGGGCGGGCAGGAGGGCGAGGAGGGTGCGGCGCAGCGTCATGAGGCGATCACCAGTCCCACCCAGAGGGCGCCCATGCCGGTGCCGACGCTGAGCATCAGGTAGGCCAGCGCGATCGAGTAGGCGCCGCGGCGGGCGAGCACGACGATGTCGTGCGCGGCGGTGGAGAGCGTGGAGAGCCCGCCGCAGAAGCCGCCGCCGAGCAGCACGTAGAACACGCCGCCCGCACCGGTGGCGGAGCCGAGCCGCGCCACGACGATGCCGAGCAGGAAGCAGGCCGCGACGTTGACCAGGAAGGTCAGCCAGGGCACGAACCGCTCCCCGTTCTCGATGCCGCGGGCGGCGATCATGCGGGTGCCGGCGGTCTGCACGCCCCAGCGGGCGACCGCCCCGAGGCCGCCGCCCACGCAGACCACGGCCAGGCTGAGGACGAGCTGCAGTGCCGTCATGCCGCCCCTCCGTCCGTCGCCTCGAGCCCCCGGGCGCCGAGGCGGTTGCCCAGCAGCAGGCCGAGGACGACCGCGCCGAGGCACAGCGCGAGGGTCAGCGCGGCGTACAGCAGGGCCAGCAGCGGGAAGTCCGCGCCGATCATCGCCGAGCCCTCGAGCACCACGGTGGACATGGTGGTGAAGCCGCCGCACAGCCCGGTGCCCAGCAGCGGGCGCATCCACGGCCGCCCCTCGCGCACCTCGAGCACGCCGTTGAGCGCGCCGAGCCCGAGGGAGCCCAGCACGTTGACGGTGAGGGTCGTCCACGGCATCTCGACCAGCGTGGGGGTGGTCACGGCGGGGTCGAGCACGGTCAGCAGGAAGCGGAGCATCGCCCCGAGCGCTCCGCCGGCGGCGACGAGCAGGGCGATCCGCCAGCTCGCCGGCGCCGGACGGACCGGGCCCGAGACGAGGGTCTCGGAGTCGGCGACGACCACGTCGCGCAGGGCCGCCATCTCGACGGTGTGCATGCGGGGGTCGTCGCGCCGCGGCGGCGGGGAAGCGGGCGGGCTCGAGGTCACCGCACAAGGGTACTAAGGAGCGATCCCTCGCCTCTCAGCCCCAGACCAGGCCCAGGGAGGGGTCCTCGAGCACGGCGGAGACGTCGCGCAGCAGCTCCGCGCCGAGCGCCCCGTCGATCAGGCGGTGGTCGAAGCTCAGCGAGAGGGTCGCGACCCGGCGCGGCTCGATCCGCCCGTCCACCACCCACGGCTTCTCCTTGATCGCGCCGACGCCGAGGATGGCGGACTCCCCCGGGTTCAGGATCGGGGTGCCGGAGTCGATGTCGAAGACGCCGTAGTTGGTGATGGTGATGGTGCCCTCGCGGGTGTCGCGCAGGGAGGTGCGCCCGGCCCTCGCGGTGCGGGCGAGCTCCCCGATCCCCTCGGCGAGCTCCCGCAGCGTCATCAGGTGCGCGTCCTTCAGGTTCGGGACGATGAGGCCGCGCGGGGTCGCAGCGGCGATGCCGAGGTTGACGTAGTGCTTGTAGACGATCTCCTGGGCGTCCTCGTCCCAGGAGGCGTTGACCTCGGGATTGCGGCGGATCGCGACCAGCAGCGCCTTCGCGATCACGGCCAGGGGGCTGACCTTCACGTCGGCCCATTCGCGCGAGGCGCGCAGCTGGGAGACGATCCGCGTGACGCCGGTCATGTCGATCTCGTTGAACACCGTGACGTGCGGGGCGGTGAAGGCGGAGGCCACCATCGCCTCGGCGGTGCGCTTGCGGACCGAGCGGATCGGGACGCGGGTGGTGCGCTCATCGCTCGTGACGCCGGAGAAGGGCTGGTCACGGGTGGTCTTCATGACGTCGCCGAGGTGCTCGGGCGCCTGCGGGGACTCTTCGGGGAAGTACGCACCGGCGCCGTCGTGAGCGGCGGGCTCCGCGCCGTAGGAGCGCTGCTGGGCGTTGAGCACGTCCTGCCGGGTGACGGTGCCCTCGGGGCCGGTGGCGAGCACGTCGTGCAGCGCGATCCCGAGGTCGCGGGCGAGCTTGCGCACCGGCGGCTTGGCGAGGATCCGGTCGATGGGGACCTGCTGCTCCGCGGCGGGCTGCGCGGGCTGGGCCCGGCGTCGGCGGCGGCGCGTGCCCGTGGCCCACTCCCCGTAGCCGACGAGGTTCTTCGGCTCCTGCGCAGCCGGCGCGCCCTCGCCCTCGCTCGGGGCGACGGGCTGTTCCGCCTGCCCCTGGGCCTGCTCGGCGGCCTGCTCCGTCGCCTGGGCGGAGAGCTCGGCGGCCGACGGGTCCGCCTCTGCCGCCGCGGCGGGGGCCGGGGACGGGACGGCCCCGCCGGTGGTGTCCACGCGCATCAGCGGGGCGCCGACGGGCACCTCCTCGCCGACGGCGACGAGGATCTCGACGACGGTGCCGGCGACGTGGCTGGGCAGCTCGACGGCGCTCTTGGCGGTCTCGACCTCGACGACGGGGTCGTTGATCTCCAGGCGGTCGCCGACGGCGACCTTGATCTCGAGGATCTCGGCCTCGGTGAGGCCCTCGCCGGGATCGGTGAGGGCGATCGTGACGATCGAGGAGGCGTTCATGGTCGTGATCCTTTCACGCGGCGGGCGCGCGGGTCAGTGCTCGAGCAGACGGTCCACGCCGTCCAGCACCCGGTCGAGGTCGGGGAGATAGGCGTGCTCCATGCGGGAGGGCGGATAGGGCAGGTGGTAGCCGCCCACGCGCAGCACCGGCGCCTCGAGGTGGTAGAAGCACTGCTCGGAGATGCGGGCGGCGATCTCGCCGCCGAGCCCGCCGAGCACGGGGGCCTCGTGGACGATCAGCAGGCGCCCGGTGCGTCGCACCGAGTCCGCGATCGTGGGGTAGTCGACGGGGGCGAGGGAGCGGGCGTCGATCACCTCGAGGTCGAGGCCGTCGGCCGCGGCGGCCTCGGCGCTCTCGAGGACGACGGGCATGCTCGGCCCCCAGGCGAGCACCGTCGCGTCGGTGCCGGGGCGCACCACCTGCGCCTGCCAGGGCGAGAGCTCGGGGCGGTGGTCGGGGTCGACGTCGCCCTTGACCCAGTAGCGCCGCTTGGGCTCGAGCATGATCACGGGATCCTCGGACTCGATCGCCTGGCGGGTCATCCAGTACGCGTCCTGCGCGGTGGAGGGGGCGAGGATCCGCAGGCCCGCGGTGTGGGCGAAGAGCGCCTCGGGACTCTCGGAGTGGTGCTCGACCGCGCCGATGCCGCCGCCGTGCGGGATCCGGATCACCATCGGCATGTTCACCCGGCCGGAGGTGCGGTTGTGCATCTTCGCGACCTGGGTGGTGATCTGGTTGAAGGCGGGGAAGACGAATCCGTCGAACTGGATCTCGACGACGGGCCGGTAGCCGCGCACGGCCAGGCCCACGGCGGTGCCGACGATCCCGGCCTCCGCGAGCGGGGTGTCGACCACGCGCTGGGAGCCGAACTCGGCGTGGAGCCCGTCGGTGACGCGGAAGACGCCGCCGAGCACGCCGATGTCCTCGCCCATCAGCAGGACCTTGTCGTCGGCGGTCATCGCGTCACGCAGCCCCGCGGTGATGGCCTTCGCGATCGGGAGGGTCGTGGTGGAAGGGGTGGAGGTGCTCATTCGCTCGTCCCCTCCTCGTCCTCGAACTGGGCGACGTAGGCGAGGTACTCCTCGCGCTCGGCGTCGACGATCGGGTGGGGCTCGGCGTAGGGGTGGTCGAACATGCGCACCGGGTCGGGGTCCTCCATGCCGTGGATGTGGTGGTGGAGCTGCATCGCGAGGTCGTGCGCCTCCTCGTCGCAGCGGGCGACGAAGGCCTCGTCGATCTCGCCGAGCTGCTCGAGGTGGCGGCGCAGGCGCAGGATCGGATCCTTCTCCGCCCATTCCTGCTCCTCCGCGGCCGGCCGGTAGCGGGAGGCGTCGTCGCTGGTGGTGTGCGCGGCCATGCGGTAGGTGAGGGCCTCGACGAAGACCGGCCCCTCCCCCGCGCGGGCCGAGTCCAGGGCGGTGCGCACGGCGCCGAGCACCGCCAGGACGTCGTTGCCGTCCACGCGCACCGAGGGGATGCCCCAGCCGCGGGAGCGCTGGGCGAGGGGGACGCGGGTCTGGACGGAGGTGGGCACGGAGATCGCCCACTGGTTGTTCTGCGTGTAGAAGACGACGGGGGCCTGGAAGGAGGCGGCGAAGGTGAAGGACTCCGAGACCTCCCCCTCGCTCGAGGCGCCGTCGCCGAAGAGGGCGAGGACCGCGGTGTCGGTGGCGCTGTCTCCGGTGCCGACGACGCCGTCGCGCTGCAGCCCCATCGCATAGCCGACCGCGTGCGGGGCCTGGGAGCCGAGCACGATCATGTAGGGGTGGGTGCGCAGCTCGTTGGGGTCCCAGCCGCCGTGGCTGATGCCGCGGAACATCTCCAGCAGGCGCCACGGCTCGATGCCGCGGGCCCAGGCGACGCCGTGCTCGCGATAGGTGGGCACGAGATAGTCCTGCTCGCGGGAGGCGTGGCCGGCCCCGATCTGCGCGGCCTCCTGCCCGAGCGCGCTCGCCCACAGGCCGAGCTGGCCCTGGCGCTGCAGGCTCGTCGCCTCGAGGTCCGCGGCGCGGATCATCACCATGTCGCGGTAGTAGCCGCGCAGCCGCTCGGGGGTGGCGAGCCCCGCCTCCTCGAGCACGGCGTCGAGCTGCTCGTGCGGGGTGCGGGTGCCGTCGGGCCCCAGGAGCTGGACCATCGGCTCCTCGGCCGCGACGTCGGGGATCGTGGATCGGAAGACGCTCACGGGGGCGAGCGTAACCTACGGTGCCGTAAGTTCCAAGGAGCCGTCCGTCACCGCCGCCGGGAGCCCGGTGCGGCGCGGGTGCGGCGCAGCGCCCCCTCCCCCGCCTCCGGCAGCGCGGCGGCGAGCGCGAGGGCGTCGATCGCGTCCGGGCTCGTGCCGGACATCATCCCCAGCGCCTTCATCCTGCTCTCCCGCCGCGGTCCGCGCCGTCGAGGAGCAGGTCCACGGCGGCGCGCATCATGGTGCGGCCGGCGCCGTGGGCGAGGACGATCAGGCGGTGGTCGGGGGCGGCGTCGGGCACCCCGGTGTGGACCACGATCGTGTCCGGCCGAGCGGCGAGCAGGGCGGCCAGGCGGCGTCCCTCCTCGGCGTCGCTGCGGGGCAGACGGGTCACCGCGAGCAGCTGCGCGGTCGGGTCGTCCTGGGCGCGCCGCGCCGGGAGCCGCGGGCCCGCGGGAGGCGCAGACCGCTCCGGGTGCCGATGCTGCTCGGGGCCGTCGAGCTCCGGGGGCTCCGCGGCGTCGATCCCCCGTTCGCGCAGCGCCGCGACCAGTTGCTGGGTGCGGGCTCCGGAGGTGTGCTGGGCCCGGTGGCGAAGGTCGAGCACGACGGCGGGCCGCCCGTCGAGGCGGGCGTGGCCGTGGCGGGAGCTGACCGCGCGGGCGGCCGCCGCGGCCCCGAGTCGTTCGAGACCGGCGAGGGCGTCCTCGATCTCGGGGGCGGGGACGAAGCGGCGCCGGGTGCGCAGACTGCGCAGGCGCTCACGGGTGCGCTCGGCACGCTCGCGGAGCACGACGCGCGGGAGTCGCCCCGTCTCGACCGCGTCGAGGAGCGCATCGTGCGCCTCGCGGAGCATCCGCTCGTCATCCCGGCGCAGGGAGGTGCCCAGGCACAGCAGGTCGGCGCCCGCCTCGATCGCGCGGACGGCCGCCTCCCCACAGCCGGGGTCCTCGGCGACGGCCGCCATGTCGAGCGCGTCGGTGATGACCAGGCCGTGGAAGGTGCCGCCCACTGCGCGGTCCAGCAGCGGCCGCGCCCAGGGCGAGATCGAGGCAGGCCCCTCGCCGAGCGCGGGGACCAGCACGTGCGCGGTCATCACCGAGTCGAGCCACGGTGCAATCCGCCAGGGCGCCAGGTGCTCGCGCTCGAACTCCGCCGGTCCGAGGTCGATCCGCGGGAGCGCGGTGTGCGAGTCGGCGGAGGTCGCGCCGTGGCCGGGGAAGTGCTTCGCGCAGGTGCCGAGCCCGGCGTCGATCAGCCCGGCCGCGAAGGCGCGGGCGTGCAGGGCGACCCGGTTGGGCTCGTCCCCGTAGGCGCGCGTGCCGATCACCGGGTTCGCGGGATCGGTGGACACGTCCAGCACGGGAGCGAGGTCCAGGTCGAGGTCGCAGGCGGCGAGCAGGTCGCCGAGGGCGCGCCCCGCCCGCCGGGTGAGCTCGGGGTCGTCTATCGCGCCGAGCGCCCTGGCCGTCGGCAGGCCGGAGCCGGTCGCGGACTGGAGGCGGGTGACGTCCCCGCCCTCCTCATCGATCGCGACCACGCAGTGCTCGGCCCGGGCGTGGAGCGCGCGGGCGAGGTCGCGGGCGGTCGCGGCGTTGGGGGTGTTGTGCCCGAAGAGGATCACCGAGGCGAGGCCGCCGTCGAGCGCGTGGCCGAGCCAGCCCGGCACGGCGGTGCCGGTGAAGGGGGCCATGAGCACGCCGAGCACGTCGGCGTCGTAGCGGAGCCGGGCGCCGGGGCCGGCGGGGATGCTGGTCACGCCTCAGCCTTTCACGGCGTCGGCGGTCATGCCCTCGGCGAGGGCCCGTCGGACCGGGGCGGAACATGCGCAGACAGGAGGCGCCGTCGAGGCAGGCGGCCTCCTCGAGCTCGCGGGGGACCGCGGCGTGAACGCCCCGAAGCTCCCAGATCGCGAGAGCGAGGGACCTCGCGCCCCGGGCGGTCCGGCACGCCGCAGCGCCCCCGCCGCTCCACGTCTCGGGAACGTCTCGTCGAACGGCCGGGGCGAGCAAGAGGAGCCGGGCGGGACCGGACGGTCAGGCGCCGACGGCCTCGGGGACCACCCCGACCGCAGCGGCGAGCGCCTGCGGGTCCAGCGCCTCCTGGTCCGCGTCGAGGTCGACCACGGGCAGCGGGCAGTCGCCGAGGTCGTGGATCTCGAGCCGCTCGCCGCCGCGGTTCATCGACTGGTGGGCGATGACGCCGGGCAGCGTGTAGCGGGCGGCCTGCCACGCGTTGACCACGGGCTGGTGGCCGCCGACGACGGCGCGGGCGAAGTCGTCGACGAGGAAGTGGTGGGCGCCCTCATGCCCGTTGGGCATGCCCTGGAACTCCCCGGGCAGGCGCTCCTGGTGGTGGGCGCGGGAGGCGCCGGCGACGAAGGCGTCGCGCAGGGTGGGCGAGACGTCCGCGAGCCGCGGGTCGTCCAGGCTCATGGTGCGGTCGGTGCGGATCAGGTCCGTCACCTCGAGCACGTCCTTCTTGTCGTGCCAGTAGGTGACGTCGATGGTCTCCTCGAAGGAGGAGGCCTCGCCGAAGTAGCGGAAGCGGCTCTCGCGCCTGTGGGAGGGGTAGCCCACGCGGCGCAGCTCATTGGTGCGGAAGGCGCCGCCGTTGTCCATCCCGAACAGGGCGAAGGCGTTGGAGACGTCGTTGCCGAACATCGAGACGTCCTTGTCGAAGACCCCGTCGCCGCGGGTGTCTGGCCGTCCCAGCGCCGAGACGGAGACGGCGTGCCGCTCCCCCAGCACGCCGAGGATGCCGCCGATGGAGTGGGTGGGGTAGAGCAGGGGCGGGTAGGAGGCGGTGGACTTCCACTGCTCGCCGCCGGAGTACCTGTAGGCGTCGTAGAAGCCGAGGTCCATGTCGTGGACGTAGTCGCCCTCGGCGTAGAACACCTCGCCGAACGCGCCGGAGCGGTGGATGCGCCGGGCGAGGACGACGGCGGCGTTGTACTGGCTGGTCTCGCCCATCATGTAGACGAGTCCCGTGCGCTGCACCTCCTCGGCGATCTGGCGGATCTCGTCCTCCTCGATGGCCATCGGCACCGCGGAGTAGACGTGCTTGCCGGCGCGCAGGGCGGCCAGGGCATGCTGCCCGTGGGTCCAGCGCTGGGTGAAGATCGCGACCGCGTCGACGTCGGAGGCGAGCAGGTCCTCGAGGGTCTCGAACCGGCCGGCGAAGGCGACCCCGCGCGCCTCGACGGCGTCGATCCGCTCGGCAACGGAGTCGACGGCGTAGAGCGCGTCGATGTCGGGATGGGCGGCGAAGAGCTCCGCGAAGTGGGACCCGAACTGGCCGATCCCGACGATGCCCAGCGTGAACGACATATTTCCTCCTTGAAAGTAAGTGTTGGGAGGAACGCTACGGCACGGCGGGGGCGGCGGCAAGCCCGGCGCGGGGGCGCGGCCGACGAGCCGGCCGGCGTCGGCCCTGCGGCGGCCCCGCGGCTCAGAGGCGGCGCCAGCGGCCGGAGCGCCAGACGTGCCGCCAGGGCGGGACCTCGCGGCCTTGCGCAGCCATGCGACGACGCAGGTTGCGGCGGGTGATCAGCATTCCCGCGACGCCGATCGCGAGCAGCGGGAGCTGAACGGCGAAGGCGAGGCGGAAGGAGGCCAGGTCGTAGTCCCCGTCGGGGCGCAGCAGGTCCAGCACCACGCCGATCAGGAGGATCGCGACGAGGGCGCCGATGAAGCCGCCCATGATCACAGCGCCCGTCGCGGTGCCGAGCCGGTGCCGGGCGAGATCGGTGCGGGGGAAGTCGAAGCCGACGGAGCTCGCGGGGCCGCCGATCGAGAAGCCCGAGACCAGCACGATCAGCAGCCACATCGGGGCGGGGCCCGGCCAGAGCACCAGCGCCAGCAGGGGCACCACGATCGTGGCGACGATCAGCAGCACCAGGGTGGAGCGGCGCAGCGGGTGACGCTGGGTGAGCGCGCCGATCAGCGGGCCGCCGACGATCGCGACGACCACCAGCACGGTCATCACCGCGGAGGCGGCGGGACGGCTGAGCCCCTCCCCGGCGGTGAGATACGGGTAGCCCCACATCATCGAGAACGCGATGCCGGGGAACCCGGCCGTGAAGTGGGTGAAGAAGCCCAGCTGCGTCGAGGGGTGGCGCACGATCCGCCCCAGCACCACGGGGATCCGTCGGAGGTCCTGCTTCACCGTCGGCCGCGACATCCCCGGCGGCGTCGCGCGGACGACGAGCAGCACCAGCACCGCGGCGATCGCGCTGAGCGCCGCGGCGGAGGAGAAGGCGGGCGTCCAGCCGGCCACGCTCAGCACGGCCACGAAGGGGACGGCGGAGAGGATCTGCCCGACCTGGCCGAGGATGCCGGTGAGCTGGGTCAGCAGCGGCACGCGCCCGGGCGGGAACCAGGCCGGGATCAGCCGGATCGCGCTCGCGAAGGTCAGCGCATCGCCCGCGCCGAGCACGATGCGGGCGATCATCGCCACGCCCACGGTCTCGGTCTGGGACATGAGCACCTGGCCGAGCGCCATCAGCACGGCGCCGGAGGTGAGGGTGATGCGGGAGCCGTAGCGGTCCAGCAGCACGCCGGCGGGGATCTGGGCGAGGGCGTAGACGCCGAGCTGGAGCACCACGAAGGTCGACACGATGGTCGCCGAGGCCCCGAAGCGGTCCGCGGCCTCGAGCCCGGCGACGCCCATCGTGGTGCGCTGCAGCACCGCGATCGAGTAGGCCGTCACCGCCGCGATCCAGACCCCGTAGGCGCGGGGGCCGCCGAGGGCGGCGGCGGGGACAGGGACGGCGCGGGCGGTCATGAGGTCCTTCGTGCGATCAGGTGCGGGGCGAGGGCAGTCGGACCGGACGCCTCGGGCGCCCGTCCCGCAGCGGCAGGGGCCCGACCGCTCTCAAGACTATCGGCGGCGACCGCGGGACCGGTAGTGATGTCCACCCCTCCCCCGCATCACCGGGGGCGTCCGTCGGCCGGTCCTGGGTCGCCGGCCGGACGTGCCGCGCAGCACGACCCGGGCTGGGCTATGGTGCCGCGATGCGCATCGCGACGATCAGCTGGTGGGCCGCCTGAGGGCGGTCCCCTGTCGCATGCGCTGACACCGAAGCCGCCCGTCACCCGGGCGGCTTCCCCTGTCTGCGAGCCTCCCGGTCCGGGCCCGATCGCAGGAGATTCCCATGACCAGCACCACCGCACCCGTCGTCCCCGCCGTCGACGGGGCTCCCGCCCCGCGCACCCTCGCCGAGGCCGCGGCGCTCCCCCGCTCCGCTGCCTTCGCCGGGAACACCGGCGGTCGCTTCGGCGACCACGGCGGCGCGATCCTGCCGCCGCCGCTCGCGGAGCCGATGGCGAAGGTCGCCGCCGCCTACGAGGAGGCCCGGCACGACGAGGAGTTCTTCGCGGAGTACTCGCGCCTGCTGCGCGAGGTCGTCGGCCGCCCTTCCCCGATCACGAGCGCCGACCGGCTCTCCGACCAGCTCGGAGGGGCCCGGATCCTGCTCAAGCGCGAGGACCTCAACCACACCGGCGCCCACAAGATCAACCACACGATCGGCGAGGCGCTGCTGGCGAAGCGGATGGGCAAGCGCACCCTGATCGCCGAGACCGGGGCGGGCCAGCACGGGGTCGCGCTCGCGACCGCCGCGGCGCTCGTCGGCCTGGAGTGCGAGATCCACATGGGCGCGGTCGACGTCGCCAAGCAGCGCCCGAACGTGGTGCGCATGCGCCTGCTGGGCGCGAAGGTGGTCGCGGTGGAGACGGGCCAGGCCACCCTGAAGGAGGCGGTCGACTCCGCCTTCGCCGTCTACGCCGCGGATCCCGAGCGCTACCTCTTCGCGATCGGGTCCGTGGTGGGTCCGGCGCCCTTCCCGGACATGGTGCGCGACTTCCAGTCCGTCGTGGGCCGCGAGTCCCGTGCCCAGCACCTCGCCGCGCACGGCCGCCTGCCGGGCGCGGTGATCGCCTGCGTGGGCGGCGGCTCCAACGCGATCGGCGCCTTCACCGCCTATCTCGAGGACGAGGAGGTGCGGCTGATCGGTGTCGAGCCCGGCGGGCAGGGCGACGAGCCGGGCCGCCACGCCGCGACGATGAGCTTCGGCCGCCCCGGCATGCTGCACGGGATGGAGACCCTCGTCCTGCAGGACGAGGACGGCGAGCCCGGCGAGGTCCACTCGATCGCCTCGGGCCTGGACTACCCCGGCGTCGGGCCGCAGCACGTGCATCTGCGGGAGCTGGGCCGGGTCGAGTACGTGCGCGAGGGAGACGAGGCGGTGCTCGATGCCTTCCGCCTGCTCAGCCGCACCGAGGGGATCATCCCCGCGCTCGAGTCCGCGCACGCCCTCGCCCATGCGATCCGGATCGCGCCGACGATGGGCCATGAGGAGCACCTGCTGGTGAACCTCTCCGGGCGCGGCGACAAGGACATCGACTACGTCGCCGAGAGGATCGGGATGACCGGGGAGGCCGACGCCTTCGTGCGGTGACCCGCAGCCTGGGAGCCCCACTGGGGTGACCCGCAGGTCACCGAGGAATCCCCTTACCGCCGGGTCGTGGCGGTGCTTCGCTGAGGGACATGCACCCCCTCGCGAAGCGCCGCTGCCTGGCATATGCCGCCGATGCCGCCGGCTCTCTCGGGATCGCCGCGTCGATGCTCCCGCTCGGCGCGGTGATCGTCCGGACCACGGATCTCGCGTCCATGCCGTGGTTCGGGCACGTCGTCCCGGCCGCGGAGCCCGTCGGCGCCTGAGGCTCCGCCCGCCCGGCAGACCTGCCGGGCGCCGTGCGGCCGGTCCCGCGCGCCCGGCGGCGGCTCAGCCCGCGAGCCACTCCTTCGCGATGGCGAGCAGGCGATCGTTCGCCTCCTCCTCCGCGATGGTGGCGCGCACCCCGTCGGTGCCGTAGGCGCGCAGCACGAGGCCACGTGCGTCGGCGAACTCGGCGAACTCGCTCGTGCGCTTCCCGAGCGGGAAGTAGACGAAGTTGCCCTGGCTCGCGGGCAGCTCCCAGCCCTGCTCGCGCAGTCCGGCCATCACCCGCGAGCGCTCGGAGCGGACCTGCTCCGCGCGGCGCTCGAGCGCCTCGGCCGCCTCGGGGGCGAGCGAGGCGAGGGCCGCGGCCTGGGCGGGGGCTCCCGCACCGAAGGGCACGGTGACCTGGCCGAGCGCCCGGGCGAGCCGCGGATGGGCGACGGCGTAGCCGATGCGCAGCCCGGCCAGGCCCTGGAGCTTCGAGAAGGTGCGCAGCAGCACCACGTTGCCGTGGCGGCGGAAGATCCCGGCGGTGCCGAGCACGGTCGCGGGGTCGTGGAACTCGCGGTAGGCCTCGTCGATCGCGACCACCACGTCCTCGGGGACGCGGGCGAGGAAGTCCTCGACCTGCTCGGTGGAGAGCGAGGGGCCGGTGGGGTTGTTCGGGGTGCACAGCAGCACCAGGCGGGTGCGCTCGGTGACCGCCGCGGCCATCGCCTCGAGGTCGTGCTCGCCCTCCGCGGTCAGCGGCACCGGCACGGGGGTGCCGCCGTGGGAGCCGACGAGGATCGGGTAGGCCTCGAAGGAGCGCCAGGCGTACACGACCTCGTCCCTCTCGCCGACGACGGCGCGCACGAGGTCGCCGGTGACCGCGACGGCGCCGGTGGACAGGGCGATCTGCGCCGGGTCCACGCCGTGCTTCTGTCCGAGCGCGGCGCGCAGCTGCTGCGCCGAGGCGTCGGGGTAGCGGTTCGAGGACTCCATCGCGGCGACCGCGGCATCGCGCACCGAGGGGATCGGCGGCAGGTGCGACTCGTTCGAGGAGACCTTGAAGCGATGGATCCCGTCGTCGGCCGCGGGCTTCCCGGCCACGTAGGCGGGCAGGTTCTCGAGCGCGGGACGAAGACGGATCGTCTCTGCGGGCTGGTCGAGTCGAGCTGCGGGGTCGGACATGCCGTCCAGGGTATGCCGGACGTCGTCACCGGCGCGGCGGAGTCCGAGGGCGTCCCCACCCCGACATCCAGGGGCTTTCCCCCATGCGTGCACAGCGTCCCGCGAGGACAATAGCCCCATGAGATTCCTCGGACACATCATCGTCACCGGCCTCGCGCTGTGGGTCACGGCCCTGATCCTGCCCGGCATGCATCTGGGCGACGACTCGGCGACCCTGCTCACCCAGGTCCTCACGATCGGCGCGATCGCGCTGATCCTCGCGCTGATCAACACCATCGTGAAGCCGCTGCTGTCGTTCCTGGCCTTCCCCATCACCTGCCTGACGCTGGGGCTGTTCCAGCTGGTGATCAACACGCTCATGCTGCTGCTCGCGAGCTGGGTGTCGGGGCTCGTGGGCCTGACCCTCGAGTTCGACTCCTTCTGGTGGGCGCTGCTGGCGGGCGTGATCATCGGGATCCTCTCGGCGATCGTCGAGGCCGTCACCGGCGTCGGCGAGCGCGACGTCGAGCGGGCCTGACCCCTCACCGCGCCGGAGGGACTCTCGGCCTCCCGGCGCGCCCCCGGCGCCGTCGGCCCTGAGCCGACGCCCGCGCATCCGCGCTGCCCCCCGCGCCCGCCCGTCGGCCCCGACGGCGCGGGTGCGCGCGATTCTGGGAGAATGCCCGTCATGGCTCACTCCTTCGCGGACATCACTCCCCCGATCGCCCTCACCCCGCTCGACGGTCGCTACCGCGGCCAGGTCGCACCGCTGGTCGACCACCTGTCCGAGGCGGCGCTGAACCGCTCCCGCCTGGTGGTGGAGACCGAGTGGATGATCCACCTGCTGGACGGCGAGGTGATCCCCGGTCTGCGCACCCTGACCGATGAGGAGCGGGCGCTGCTGCGCGCGATCCCGGAGGACTTCGGCGCCGACGGCATCGCCGAGCACGCCGAGATCGAGCGGGAGACCGTCCACGACGTCAAGGCGATCGAGTACTACATCAAGCGCCGCCTGGCCGGCACCTCCCTCGAGCCGCTCGCCGAGGTCGTGCACATCTACTGCACCAGTGAGGACGTCAACAACCTCGCCTACGCGCTGATGATCCGCGGGGCCGTGCACGAGGTGTGGCTGCCCGCCTTCGAGGCACTGATCGGCGACCTCGAGGCCCTCGCCCGCGAGACCGCCGAGGTGCCGATGCTCTCGCGCACCCACGGCCAGGCCGCGACCCCCACCACCCTCGGCAAGGAGATGGCGGTCTTCGCGCACCGCCTGGGCCGCCAGGCCCGCCGCATCCCCGCGAACCAGATGCTGGGCAAGATCAACGGCGCGACCGGCACCTACGCCGCGCACGCCGTGTCCGTGCCGGGCGCGGACTGGGAGCGCATCGCGCGCACCTTCGTGGAGCACCTGGGCCTGACCTGGAACCCCCTGACCACGCAGATCGAGTCCCACGACTGGCAGGCCGAGGTCTACGCCGACATCGCCCGCGCCGGCCGGATCCTGCACAACCTCGCCACCGACGTGTGGACCTACATCTCGCTGGGCTACTTCCGCCAGCGCCTGTCCGCGCAGGGCGGCACCGGCTCCTCGACCATGCCCCACAAGGTCAACCCCATCCGCTTCGAGAACGCGGAGGCGAACCTCGAGGTCTCCGGCGCTCTGCTGGACGTGCTCTCCCAGACCCTGGTCACCTCGCGCCTGCAGCGCGACCTCACCGACTCGACCACGCAGCGCAACGTCGGCCCGGCGCTCGGCCACTCGCTGCTGGCGATCGCGAACATCCGCAAGGGCCTGGCGGGCCTGGACGTCGACGCCGACGCGATGGCCGCGGACCTCGAGGGCAACTGGGAGGTGCTCGGCGAGGCGGTGCAGTCCGTGATGCGCACCCTGGGCGTGCAGGGCCACGAGGGCCTGGACAACCCTTACGAGCGGCTGAAGGACCTCACCCGCGGCCACCGCGTGGACGGGGAGGGGATGCGCGAGTTCATCTCCTCGCTCGGCCTGCCCGAGGCGGAGCAGGAGCGGCTGCTGGCCCTGACCCCGCAGACCTACGTGGGCCTCGCCGCGAAGCTCGTCGGCCACCTGGACGACCAGCGCGGCTGACGCGCCCCGCACGGCCGACGACCCCTCCTGCTCGGGCGAGCAGGAGGGGTCGTCCTGGTTCCGGCGGACGGGGCCCGGGTCGGGCCGGCCCGTCGGCCGCGCCGGGTCAGCCGATCGCGCGGGGGCGCAGGTCCAGGCTCGTCACCACCGCGTCCTCCGGGGCGCGCAGCACGAAGCCGATCGCCGCGGCGACCGTGGTGGGGCGCAGGTACTGCTCGGCCTGGTAGGCGCCCTGCTCGGCGGCGCGCAGCTCGTGCTGCATGTCGGTGTCGACCCGTCCGGGGTGGACCGAGCTGACCCGCACGCCCGCGGCGAGCTCCTCCTCGCGCAGCGCGTCGGCCCAGGCGCGCAGCGCGAACTTCGAGGCGGAGTAGGCGCCGCGGTCCCCCTTCGCGGCGTAGCCGGAGCCCGAGTTCACGGCGACGACGGTGCCGCGCGCCGCGCGCAGCGCGGGAAGCAGGCGCCGGGTCAGCTCCGAGACGGCGGTGACGTTGACCGCGAAGTTCCGCTCCCAGTCCGCGGGCGTCAGCTCCTCGATGGAGCCGTTCACCAGGATCCCCGCGGAGTGGACGAGGCCAGCGAGTCCTTCCTCGAGGGCGAGGCCGGTCAGCGCCCGGTCGAGATCGGCGGGGTCGGTGAGCTCGGCGACGACGGGCTCGGCCGACGGGAGCTCCGCGGCGAGCGCGGCGAGCGCCTGCTCGTCCCGCCCGCCCAGCAGCAGGTGGTGGTCGGCGGCCAGCTCGTGCGCGACGGCGCGGCCGATCCCCCGGTTCGCGCCCGTGACCAGGACGACGGGACGGGAGGTGCGGGCAGCGGGATGCGAGGCAGTCATGGGATCGAGTCTGGCACGGAGCCGGGGTGAGAGCATGTGCGCGTGGAGACGTGGAGACCGAGCCCGGCCTGGCTGCGCGCCGAGGTGCTCATCGTGCTGGCGCTCTCGCTGGGGCGCAGCGCCGTGTACTCGCTGATCGCGCTGGCCCAGGCCCTCGCCGCCGGCCCCCTCTCCGGTCAGTCGACCTCGCTGAACTCCTCGCTGCGGGAGGACGCGTGGCTGGACCTGATGTACCAGCTGCTCTCGATCGTCTTCGCCCTGGTGCCGGTCGCGCTGGTGGTGCTGCTGCTGGCCGCGACCGCGGGCTCGCTGCGCCAGGCGCTCGGCGACCTCGGCCTGGACCTCGCCAGGCCGCTGCGGGACCTGGGCCACGGGCTGCTGCTCACCGCCGCGATCGGGGTGCCGGGCCTGGCCGTCTACTACCTGGGTCGGGCGCTGGGCGCGACCGTGGAGGTGATCCCGGCGGCGCTCGCGACCCACTGGTGGACCACTCCGGTGCTGATCCTCCACGCGCTGAAGAACGCGCTGCTCGAGGAGGTGATCGTGGTCGGCTACCTCTACCAGCGCCTCGAACGGCTCGGCTGGTCGCCGAGTCGGATCCTGCTCGCCTCCGCCCTGCTGCGCGGCGCGTACCACACCTACCAGGGGGTGGGTCCGGGGCTCGCGAACCTGGTGATGGGGCTGGTGCTCGGCGAGTGGTACCGACGCACCCGTCGGACGATGCCGCTGGTCGTGGCGCACACCCTCCTCGACGTGGCCGCGTTCGTGGGCTACGCGCTGCTGAAGGACGTGCTGCCGCTCTGAGGGAGGCGCCTCAGAGGATGAAGGCCTCGCCCTCGCCGTCGGACTCTATCGGCAGCCCGGACTCGAACCACTGGTCCATGCCCCCGCCGACGTTGATCGCGTCGAACCCGTTGGCGTTCAGCCACTGCGCGACCTGGAAGGAGCGTCCGCCGCTGCGGCAGACGATGTACAGGTCCTCGTCCGTCTCCGGGAGCTGCTCGAGGTGCTGCAGGAGCGTGCTCGCCGGGAGGTGCTGGGCGGTGGGGGCGTGCCCGGCATCCCATTCGGCCTGCTCGCGCACGTCGATGAGATGCGCACCCTCGGGCACGTCCTGCGGGGCGACGGTCTGCATGTCCATCGCCCCAGCCTAACGGCCGTGCCCCGCGCCGCGGGAAGGCGGGGCGGGGCACGCGGAGGTGCCGCTCAGGCGGTGCGCGTCGCGTACCGGCGCACGAGCGGGGAGGCGACGAGCACGGCGAGGATCACCAGGGCGTAGGCCCCGGCGACGCTGACCAGGTAGCGCACCGCCGCGCTCGGATCGGCGGCGCCCGATCCCAGCACCGACAGCACGACGAGCAGAGCGGTGAAGGTCGCGAGCACCGAGCTCAGCAGCACCGGCAGCGTGATCTCCGCGATCCGGGCCCGGTGCAGCTGGCCCACCTCGGCGCCGGCGATGTGCTGGGCGCGCAGCACCGGCGCCTGGTCGATCACCCGCGCGGTCTGCGTCACGCCGGTGCCGACCGCGGCGAGGACGGCCGCGATGCCGAGGGTGAGCAGCCCGCCGGTGGACATGGCGGTGGCCATCATCCGGTCCTCGACCGCGCGGGCGCCGCCGTCCGGGGTGAGCGTCGCGAGCGTGGTGAGGAAGCCTGCGATGACCAGGGCGAAGGTGATCCCGGAGACGGCCCTCCAGCCGGCCTTCGGGTCCGCGGCGAGGCGCCTCGCGCCGACCATCAGCGCAGGGGTCGGGGCCGTGCGCGCCACGAGCAGCGCCACGCCCCAGACGAGGAACGGGCCGACCACGTTCACGCCGGCGACGACCGCGCCGATGAACACGATCATGATCCCGATGAACAGCATCCCGTCGGCGACCTCGCCGAAGATCATCCCGCCCACCTGCATGAACACGAGGAAGCCGAGGATCAGCGCCGCCCAGATCACCAGGCGGAGCACAGACATCCGCACGATGCGGGAGTCGCGGGCGACGCCGAGGGGGCTGAGCACCACTGCGGTGAGGGAGACGGCGGCGGAGCCCGCGGCGAGCAGGACCATGCCGATCACCAGCAGCGGATACGCCCACCACGGCATCAGCAGGTCCGCGGTGGTGAACGGGGCGATCCCGAAGTCGAGCGCGGTCAGGGGCGGGGTCACGAGCAGGTGCAGCACCACGCCGAGCAGCCCGCCGAGCAGAGCCTGCGCGGCGACGTCGAGGACCGCCACGGCGCCGACCTGGCCGGCGGTGCCGCCGACGAGACGGATCGAGGCGAGGTCCTGCTCGCGCCGGGCGAGCGAGAGCCGCGCCGCGGAGCCGCCGAGGCCGACGGCGCTCGGGATCAGCAGCACCGAGGCGACCATCGCGCAGGAGACCAGGAAGGGGATCAGCGAGGCCTCCCCCTCGAAAGCGACCTCGCCGTCGGCGGGGAGGCGGCCGACGAAGGCGGCGGCGCCGCCGAGCACGGTCCCGGTGATCGCAGTCGCCGCGGCGAAGGCGATCACGGGCAGGACGTCGGCGAGGGCGCCGCGGCGGCGCAGCAGGAGCGGGGCGGAGACGAGCAGGGCGTTCATCGGGCGTCCCCCGTGCCCTGCGCGCCCTCGGGTCGCACGTACTCGCGGGCGATCCGGCCGTCGCGCATCGCGACGGTTCGCCGGCAGGCCGCGGCGACCTTCGCGTCGTGGGTGACCATGACCAGGCTCGCGCCGGTCTCGGCGCACGCGTCGACGAGGGTCGCGAGGACGGACTGTCCGGTCTCCTGGTCCAGGGCGCCGGTGGGCTCGTCGGCGAAGACGACCGACGGACGCCCCGCGAGCGCGCGGGCGACCGCTACGCGCTGGGCCTGGCCGCCGGAGAGCTGGGTCGGCCGGCGGTGGTGCATCCCGGCGAGGCCGAGCCGGTCCAGCCAGGCGGTGGCCTCGGCGGTCGCGGCACGGCGCGAGGTGCCGCCGAGCATGCGCGGGAGGATCACGTTCTCGACCGCGGTCAGCTCGGGCAGCAGCTGGCCGTCCTGGAAGACGAAGCCGAACTCGCTGCGGCGCAGCAGGGTGCGCCGTCGGTCCCCGAGCTCGGCGAGGGCCTCGCCGTCCAGTCGCACCGTCCCGGAGGTCGGGGCGAGGATGCCGGCGAGCACGTGCAGCAGGGTGGTCTTGCCGCAGCCGGAGGGGCCCATCACGGCGAGGGAGTCGGCGCGGGCGATGTCGAGGTCCACGCCGTCGAGGGCCCGGGTGGCGGTCTGGTCGCTGCCGTAGGTGCGCACGAGCCCCCGGGCGGAGAGGATCGGCGTGGGATGGGCGGGCGCCGACGGGGCGGCGGAGGGCTGCGAGGCAGGGGGTGCGAAGTTCATGTCCCCCACGATCCGCCGCGGGCCCCTCACACCGCATCCACCCGGGGATCGGTTCCGCACAGGCGGCGTCCGACCGTGGGATGACGCCCGGATGCGACCGTCGGCCCCGGGACGACGGAGCGCCGGGACCCGGGCACTCGGCCCAGGGTCCCGGCGCTCCTCGCCAGGACGTCGATCAGACTCCGTCCACCTGACTGATCTCCTACCGGCTCGTCCCTCGCCAGTACGTCGATCAGACTCCGTCCACCTGACTGATCTCCTACCGGCTCGTCCCTCGCCAGTACGTCGATCAGCCGAAACGACCGGAGATGTAGTCCTCGGTCTGCTTGTTGCTGGGGTTGGTGAAGATCGTGTCGGTGTCGTCGATCTCGATGAGGTGCCCGGGCTTGCCGGTGCCGGCGATGTTGAAGAAGCCGGTGCGGTCGGAGACGCGGGACGCCTGCTGCATGTTGTGCGTGACGATGACGATCGTGTACTCCTCCTTCAGCTCGTGGATGAGGTCCTCGATCGCGAGGGTGGAGATCGGGTCGAGCGCTGAGCAGGGCTCGTCCATGAGGACGACCTCGGGCTTGACAGCGATGGTGCGGGCGATGCACAGACGCTGCTGCTGACCGCCGGACAGGCCCATGCCGGGCCTGTCGAGACGGTCCTTGACCTCGTTCCAGAGGTTCGCGCCCTTCAGCGCGCGCTCGACCAGCTCGTCGGCCGCGGACTTCGAGATCCGACGGTTGTTGAGCTTCACGCCCGCGAGCACGTTGTCGCGGATCGACATGGTCGGGAAGGGGTTTGCCTTCTGGAACACCATGCCGACGCGGCGACGCACGTTGACCGGGTCGACCTTGGCGTCGTAGATGTCCTCGCCGTTGATCTCGACCTTGCCCTTCGCGTATGCGCCGGGGATGACCTCGTGCATGCGGTTCAGGGTGCGCAGGAAGGTCGACTTGCCGCAGCCGGAGGGGCCGATGAGGGCCGTGACCGAACGGGGCCGGATCTGCACGTCGACACCCTCGACGGCGAGGAAGTCGCCGTAGTAGATGTTCAGGTCCTCGACGTTGATGGGCTGGGGGGCTGCCATCAGATGTCCTTTCGCGTGGGTGGCCCGGCTCAGCGGCTGAGCTTCGGGGAGAAGTAGTGGCTGATCAGGCGCGCGATGATGTTCAGGACCATCACGATCACGATCAGGGTGAAGGCGGCCGCCCAGGCGCGGTCGATGTTGGTGCTGACCGCACAGGCGTACACCTCCTGGTTGATCGGGTTGGTGACCGTGTCCGACATGCAGTTCGCGTTGCCGTTGCGGTACTGCTGGTTGATGAAGGTGGGCAGGGTCGCCATGCGGCCGTCGAACATGTTCCAGTTCACCGAGGTGACCATGCCGACCGTGAGCAGCAGCGGCGCGGTCTCGCCGATGACGCGGGCGATGGCGAGGGTGATGCCGGTGGTCAAGCCCGCGATCGCGGTGCGAAGCACGACCTTGACGATCGTGAGCCACTTGGGCACGCCGAGCGCGTAGGCGGCCTCGCGCAGGTCCATGGGGACCAGGCGGAGCATCTCCTCGCTGTTGCGGACCACGGTGGGGATCATCAGCAGCGAGAGCGCGACCGCGCCCATGATGCCCATGCGCACGGACTGGTCGGGCATGAAGGCGATGAACACCGCCAGGCCGAACAGGCCCGCCACGATCGAGGGGATGCCGGTCATGACGTCGACGAGGAAGGTGACACCCCTGCCGAGGGTCCGCTTCCAGCCCACGTTCGCGTACTCGACCAGGAAGATCGCGGTGAACAGGCCGACGGGGATCGAGATGATCGAGGCCCACAGCGTGATCAGCAGCGTGCCGACGATCGCGTGGAAGACGCCGCCGGCGTCCGCTCCGCCGATGATGCCGGACATGTCCTCGGTCCAGAACGCGAAGCTGGTCGGCTTCGCGGCGATCACGCGGGTCAGGCCACGGGAGACCACGGACCACAGCAGCGACAGCAGCGGGAACATCGAGATCGCGAACGCGCCGATGACCAGCAGGGTCATCAGCCGCTCGGTCGCCCAGCGGGGGCCCTCGCGCAGGAGCGAGTAGCCCCAGCCGAAGAGCAGGTGCAGGACGAATCCGAGCAGGATGGCGCTGGTGACCGAGAGGGCGCCGACGATCGCCAGCACGGCGATGGCGACCAGGAGGCCCGCGAGGCCGGTGAAGACGAGGTGGTACCAGGGCAGGCGGCGCTCGTCGCGGGGGTGGTGGACCGAGGGCCCGGTCCGCACGGTGGTGGGGGTGCTCATGGGGGACCTCTCAGCTCTTGGGGCCGCTGCGGGCGACGATCCACCGGGCGATGGCGTTGATGACGAAGGTCAGCACGAACAGCACCAGGCCGGTGAAGATGAGCAGGGACATGTCGACGCCGGAGGCCTCCGCCTGCTTCGAGGCGATGTTCGCGGCGATCGAGTTGTGGCGGCCGACCTCGAGGATGTGCAGGGAGAAGGTCGCGCCGGGCGCGAGGATCATCAGCACGGCCATGGTCTCGCCGAGCGCACGGCCGAGACCCAGCATCGACGCGGCGACCACGCCGCTGCGGCCGAAGGGCAGCACGACGGTGCGGATGGTCTCCCAGCGGGTGGCGCCGAGCGCGAGCGCGGCCTCCTCCTGCAGTCGCGGGGTCTGCAGGAAGACCTCGCGGGAGACCGCTGTGATGATCGGCAGGACCATGACGGCCAGGACCACGGAGGCGGAGGCGAGGTTGCGCATCGGGGCGGTCGGATCGCCACCGAACAGCGGGATCCACCCGAAGTAGGTGTTGAGGAAGACGTACAGGGGCTCGAGCTTGGGGACCAGCCACACGCCGCCCCACAGGCCGTAGACGACCGAGGGCACGGCGGCGAGCAGGTCGATCATGTAGCCGAGCGCCGAGGCCAGGCGGCGCGGCGCGAAGTGCGAGATGAACAGAGCGATGCCGAGGGAGATCGGGATCGCGATCACCAGCGCGATCGCGGCGGCGAGGACGGTGCCGAACACGAGCGGCAGGGCGTACTCGATCAGCGAGAAGTCCGCAGTGCCGGAGAACTCCCGGCTCGCGATGATCGCGGGGAGGGACTCCAGGGTGAGGAAGATGGCCACCGCGGCGAGGGTGACGAAGATGAGGAGCCCGGAGCCGACGCTCAGGGCGTTGAAGAGCGAGTCGCCGAAGCGGCGGCCACCGGACTTCATGGAGGCGGGCGGGGCCGATGCCGCGTCCGGTTCGATGTCAGCTGTGCTCATGGGGACCTTCCTCCGAGCTCACGGTCCGCGCGCGGTGCGCTGGCCGGGGTGATGACGGCGGGGACAGCGATGTCGCCGGGCCGGTACGGCCCGGCGACACGCTGTCGTGAGGTGGCGGGATCAGCCGACGGTGATGCCGTCGATCGCGGCCTGGGCCTCGGTGCGCAGCTCCTCGGAGATCGGGGCGGAGCCGGCGGCGTCGGCGGCGGTGGCCTGACCGTCCTCGGAGACCATGTAGGAGGCGTAGGCCTTGACGGCCTCGCCCTGCGCGGAGTCGGCGTAGGAGCCGCACAGCGCGAGGTAGGACACGAGGACGATCGGGTAGACGCCGGCCTCCTCGGTGGTGCGGTCGAGCTCCACGACGATGTCGTTCTCCTCGCGGCCCTCCTCGCGCGGGGAGACGTCGACGGCCTTGGCGGCGGCGTCGGCGCTGTACTCGACGAACTCGTCGCCGACCTGGATCGCGGCGGTGCCGAGGTTGCCGGCCTGCGAGGCGTCGGCGTAGCCGATGGTGCCGTTGCCGCCCTCGACGGTGGAGATCAGGCCGGAGGTGCCGTCGCCGGACTGGCCGCCGGAGATGGGCCAGGTCTCGACCGGGCCGTGGGTCCAGGCGTCGGGCGCGGTCTCGGAGAGGTACTCGGTGAAGTTCTCGGTGGTGCCCGAGTCGTCGGAGCGGTGGACCGGCACGATGTCCATGTCGGGCAGCTCGGCGTCGGGGTTCGACTCGGCGATCGCCGGGTCGTTCCACGTGGTGATGTCGCCCGCGAAGATCCCGGCGATGGTCTCGGGGGTCAGGTTCAGGGAGTCGACGCCCTCGAGGTTGAAGACGACGGCGATCGGGGAGATGTAGACCGGCAGGTCGAAGGCCTGCGAGTCGTTGCACACCTCGGCGGACTTGGTGAGCTCCTCCTCGTCCAGGGCGGCGTCGGTGCCGGCGAACTGCACCTGGCCGGTGAGGAACTGCTCACGACCGGTGCCGGAGCCGGTGGGGTCGTAGGTGACCGTGAGGTCGCCGCCCTCGGCCTGGGTGAGGCCCATGAAGGACTCGGTCCACGCGGTCTGGGCGTTCTGCATCGAGGACGCGCCCGAGCCGGCGAGGTTGCCGGAGAGCTCCGCGTAGCCGCCGGCCGCGGCGCCGCCGCCGTCGGAGGCGCCGTCCGTGCCGCCGTTCTCCGAGCCGCCGCCGCACGCGGACAGCGCGAGGCCGCCGACGAGTCCGAGCGCTGCGAGCGAGACGAGCTTGTTCTTGCGAACGTTCACTGCGAGTCCTTTCGGGGCCTTCGGCCCGGGTTCACACCTGCTGACGTCTGTCAGCGGCGAACCTAGGGAGGGGAGATGACGCGGGGCCCGTCGTTGCGTGAACACCAGGTGAACAGCCCTCCCGCTCCCATGAATTCGCAGGTCATGAGCGGATTACGAACGGATCACACTCCCGTTTCGTCCGACTTCCAGTGGGCTGGGACACGTTCGGCATGCCCCTCAGTAGCCGGAGCCGGCGGCCACCCCTGCGATCACGAACATGACCACGAAGTAGGCGATGATGAGAAGCAGTGCGACCGTGCCGATGATCGAGAGGATCAGCCCGGTGATCGTGAGCCCGCGGCCTCCCTTCGGCGGGGTCGCGGTCGGGGACGTCTCCCGCATGCCCAGGATCGACAGCACCAGGCCGACGGGCGAGACGAGCGTTCCGCACAGGGTGAGCCCGAGCAGGCCGATCACGAAGCCGGCGATCCCGAGCCCGGAGCTCGGCGGCGCCGGCTGCACCGCGACGGCATAGCCCGGGGCGGCGTAGCGGCCCTGGGACAGCCCCGAGGGGAGGGAGGCGTAGGGATCCGGCACCCCGGCACCGCGCTGCGGGGCCCCGTGCGGATCGGCCGCGCCGTACGGATCCGCCGTGCCGTACGGGTCCGCCGCCTCGTGCTGCTCCGCGCTGCCGTACGGGTCCGCCGACGCCGAGGAGCCGTACGGGCCGTACCGCTCCGACGAGGGCCCGTACGGGTCCTGCCCCCACTGCGTGCTCATCCGTGCTCTCTCCAGTCCGTCGTCAGCCGATGTTCGGCAGGTGTCGTTCGATCGCCACCACGACGCCCTCAGGCGTGACGTGCAGCAGCAGGGCCTCGCCGGCGGCGAGATAGGGGTCCTCGCGCGGCAGCTCGAGGGCCGCGCCGGGCCGGGAGACCCGGCGCACCGCTTCGATGACCGTGGGGAGCACAGGACGGTGCGTGCACACGACCGTCGGCCGCGCCTCGCTCAGCACCCGGTCGATGACCGCCTCGGTGCGGGAGGGGTGCTCCGCGTGGCCGGCCTCGGAGAGCTCGCCCTTGGTCCGCACCGTGAGGCCCTCGTTCTTCGCCAGCGGTTCGACGGTGCTCAGGCACCGCTCCCACGGGCTGCTCACCACGCTCCCCGGGTCGAAGGCGTCCAGCAGCGGCGGGAGGGCCTTGGCCTGCTTCTTCCCCTTCGAGTTCAAGGGGCGGGCCCCCTCCCCGCGGCGCCACTTCGACCGGGAGACCGCCGCGCCGTGGCGCTGGATCACGACGGGCGCCGTGCGCAGCTCCCCGGCCTCCGCGAAGCGTCGCAGCGACTGCAGGAGGACCTGGTCGCCCTGGCGCGCGACCATCCCCTCGGCCTCCGCCAGCGGGACCCAGCGGACCTTGTCGATCTCGGCGGCGTTCTCCGGACCGGGCGCGACCTTCGCCCGGACCGTGCCGAGCCAGTACTGGACGATCTTGGTGCGCCCGTCCGGCAGCAGGTACACGGAGGCGGGCAGCGGCCGGTGCAGGCGCACCCGGTAGCCGGTCTCCTCGGTGACCTCCCGCACCGCGGCCGCGGGGAAGGTCTCGCCCTTGTCGAGCTTGCCCTTGGGGACCGACCAGTCGTCGTAGCGGGGCCGGTGCACGAGCAGCACCTGGAGCTTCCCGCCCTTCTCGCGCCAGGCGAGGGCGCCGGCGGCGAGGACGGGAGGCGGTTTGCCCGGGCCGACGCTCACGCTCATGCCGAGGCCGCTGCGGGACGGCGCATCTGCACGTCGCGGCCCGAGACCTCGAAGCCCCAGCGCTCGTACAGGCGCAGCGCGGCGGTGTTGTCCGCCTCGACGTAGAGCTCGACGCCGGGGACCCCGTCCTCGGCCAGGCGACGCAGCGCGGTCGCCAGCAGCACCGCCGCGATGCGGTGCCCCTGGACCGCCGGGTCGGTCGCCACGACGTAGATCTCGGCGTCGGCGTCCGTCGCGCCGGGCCGCTCCCGCTTGACCCAGACGAATCCGATCAGCTCCCCGTCGCGACGGGCGACGACCATGTCCTCGGCGTCGAACCAGGGCTGGGCGAGGCGCTGGTCCAGGTCCGCGCGGGTGAGCGCCCCCTGCTCGGGATGGGAGGCGAAGGCGCGGGAGTTGACCCCGACCCAGGCGTCCGCGTCGCGCACCGGATCGAAGACGCCCAGGGTCAGCCCGGACAGGGAGGACTCGGGCACGGGCTCGAGCGCGGCATCGGCCCCGAGCGCGCGGTGCAGGGTGAGCAGGCGGCGCGTCTCGACGAGCCCGGCCGCGGAGAGGAAGGCGAGGGAGCCCTCGAGCGCGCCGTGCGCCCACACCCCGGCGTCGGGCCGGTCGGAGAGCGCGGCCTCGAGCAGGGCGGTGCCGTGGCCGCGGCGGCGCACCTCCGGGCGCACCATCCCCTGGACGGTGCCGTCGGAGAGCACACCGGCGTAGGCGACCGCGCGGTCCCCCTCGAGGCGGAGCAGGTGCCGGGCCCCGTCGCCGTCGAGCGCGAGGCTCGCCGCCTCGTCGAGCGGGGAGACGCCGTCGTGCGCGGTCACCGCGCCGAGCAGATCGAGGATCTGGTCACGGTGCTCCTGCGACAGCTCGGCCGTGGAGATCATGGGGTCCTTCCGGGACGACGGACGGCGGTGGTGAGCGGCACGAGTATGCCTCCACCTGCGGGCACTCGTAGACTGCCACTGTAGCGCCGCGGACCTCGAGCCGTCGGCGACCCATCGAGCGACCGGCAGAGACAGCGAGGGAGGCCCCGTGACCGCTCCCGAGCGCGCACCCCTCGGCGCCGCCCTCGCGCTGCTCCTGGCGCTCGTCTCGCTCACCGGGCCCCTCTCCCCCGTGCTGATGGCGACCTCCGTCGCCCTGCTCGGGCTGCTGATCGGGATCTCCTGGCCCGGGCTGCTCGAGCTGCCCTCCGCGATCGGGACGCGCGTGGTCGTCGCCGGCACCGGGATCGGCGGCGCGCTGGTCGCGGTCCTCGTCCCCGAGCGCCTCACCCCCGTCTCCGCGATCGTGATGCTGTGCGCAGTGGGGATCTTCGCCTCCTTCGTCCATCAGATGCTCCGTCGCGACCGCCGCGACCTCACCTCCTCACTCACGGGCACGGTCGCCGGGGTCTTCCTCGCCGGGCTCGCCGCGACCTGGGTGATCGCCCAGGTCGACGCCCAGGCCTCCGGGAGCACGGCCGTGGTCACCGCCGTCGCGACGGGCCTCGCCGCGACGCTGCTGCTGGACTGGACGCCGCTGCCCGCGCTGCCCCGCTTCGTGCTCTCGGTGGCGGTGGGGGCGGGTCTGACGTGCCTGCTCGCGGTGTCGCTGGCCTCGCTCGCCCTGCCGATCGCGGTGATGCTGGGCGTGGCGACGGCGATCGGGGCGAGCAGCGCGCATCTGCTGGTGGGCTCCTCGCTCGTCGCGCACGAGCCGGTCCCCTCGCTGGCGGTGGCGGCGGTGCCGGTGGCGACCGTGGGCGTCCTCGCGCATCTCGCGATCACACTGTTCGGCTGACGACGGTAGACTCGCCGCCATGTCTGCGCTGTCGCTGTTCTTCCTCGCCCTCGTCGTCCTGGTGGGCATCCTCGTCCTCGGCTTCTCCGTGCTGGTGATCAGCCGCCTGTTCAACCGCTGAGCACCCCGCGGCACCGATGCCCATCACGCTCGACCCCTCCCTCCCCCGCTCCCTGTACCCGCTCGCCTGGCTGATCGGCGAGTGGGAGGGCAGCGGTGCCCTCGCCGCCCCGTCCCCGAGCACCCCTGACGTGCGCGTCGAGCAGCGACTCGTGTGCACCGCCCAGGAGGACGGCACCCTCGCCTGGCGGTCGACGATCCACCGGGTCGACGCCCCCGCTCCGCTTCCGCCCACGAGCGCCTTCGCCCGCACGGAGGACGGGGACGACGACGCCCCCGCCGCGCCGTCGACCGGCGAGCGGAGCCTGCTGCACCGCGAGGACGGCGTGTGGACCGTCGGCGATCTCCTGCCCGGGCAGGACCGCGCCGCCGCCGAGGCGGCACGCCCCGGCAGCCCCGAGGGGCAGCTCTCCCATCATCTGGAAGCGCGCTTCGAGCGCCGCGGCGAGGCCGCGGAGACCTGGCGCGGCGAGGTCCGCGGGCCGCGCCTGCAGCTCGCCCTCCCGGGCGCCGACGGCGAGGTCGCCGCGACGCGCATGGTCGGCTACATCTCCGGACGCCTCATGTGGCTCTGGGAGCAGCGCGGCCCCGCCCCCGAGGGTGCGCCCGGCGAGACGGCGCTCCTCCCCCACCTCTCCCTGGAGCTGCATCGTGTCTGATCCTGTGTCCGGTCCCGTGCGCGAGATCCGCCCCCTGTTCCTGCGCGGCGCGGTCCTCGGCGAGGGCCCGGACGCGTCCGTGCCCGCCCACTACGGCGCCCCGCTGCGCGAGCAGCGCCGCCTGCTCGAGCGGGAGGCGGTCGTCGACCTCGGCCAGCTCGAGCTGCTCGAGGTCAGCGGCGCCGACGCCCGCAGCTGGATGACCACGGTCTCCACCCAGGTCCTCACCGGCACGCCCGTCGGCGCCTCGTCCTCCCTCGCGGTGCTCTCCCCGCAGGGCCGCGTCGAGCATCTCGCCGCGGCCGTCGTGATCGGTGAGGAGTCGCTGCTGCTGGTCCTCGACGCCGGGGCGCGCGCCGGACTGCGCCGCTACCTGGAGATGATGCGCTTCGCCGCCCGGGTCGAGATCCTCGATCGCGACGACCTGCGGGTGCTGGGCGCCCTCGTACCGGCGGCCGAGGTGCTCGCGGACCTCGACCTGCCCGAGCCCGTCGCCGTGTGGTCCGAGCCCTGGCCCGAGGTCGCCCCCGGTGGCGTCGCCTACGGTCCTGCGCCCGAGGACGCGGCCGGCCAGGTCCTCTCGGTCTTCCCCGCCGCGGCGCTCGAGGCGCTGCCCTGGCAGGAGCGGCAGCTGGCCGGGATGAGCTCCTGGGAGGCGGTGCGGATCGCGGACCATCGCGCCCGCCAGGCGCGCGAGGTCGACGAGCGCACCATCCCGCACGAGCTCGACCTGCTGCGCACCAGCGTGCACACCGCCAAGGGCTGCTATCGCGGCCAGGAGACCGTCGCGAAGGTGCTGAACCTGGGCCAGCCGCCGCGGCGCCTGGTGATGCTCCATCTCGACGGCTCCCAGGACGTCCCCGTCGCCCCCGGCGGCGAGGTGCGCCTGGGCGGGGCCGACGGGAAGGTCGTCGGCGCCGTCACCTCCGCGGCCCTCCATGCGGACCTCGGCCCGATCGCCCTCGCCGTCGTGCGTCGGGCGGTGCCGCTGGATGCGGCGCTGTCCGTGCAGGTGCTCCTCGGCGAGGCCGACGGCGAGACCGGGGCGCTCTGGATCGACGCCTCCCAGGAGCCGGTCGTGGTGCCCCGCGACCACGGCGAACGTCCCGCGACCGCGAAGCTCTGAGCCGCGCCTCCACGCTCTTCGCACATCCCCTGCACCGCACCTCCTGCCCGGCTCCGCTGTGCTCGGCGCCGCGGCCTGGAAGAATGGCGTCATGAACAGCCAGGCCGAGCAGCAGGAGTGGTCCCGCCACCGGCGCGAGGTGGTCGAGGCCAAGGAGCAGGCCCTCCGCGCAGCCCGTGAGGACGAGCACGCACGGGCCACCGCGCTGATCCGTGAGGCGGTGGCCGGCTATCTCGCCGACGGCATCGCCCCGGTGCCGCTGCGGGCGCGGCCCTATCGCGGCAGCGGCACCGTGCGCACCGGCCTGAGCGGCTGGTACCTCAAGCGCGACCGCTCCCTCGCGGTGGATGCGGAGGGCCGCTACTACGTGCTGCGCGTCGAGGGGGGCCTCCTCGCCCGGCTGCGCGGCGAGGCACCCGAGCCCTCCCCCGCACCGCTCGTCGTCGGCCGCGGCGCCCGCGACGGAGACACCTTCGATCTCGAGGAGCTGCTGCGCCGTCGGCGCCAGGATCCGGTGCCCGCATGAAGCACTTCTCGCTCACGCCCACTGGGCCGCTGCCCGTCATCGAGCGCGTCCGCGGCGCCCTGTCCGCCCGGCTGCGCGGCGGCGTCTCCCGCGGCCGCGCCGACGCGCTCACGGTCGCCCGCGCGGCGCTCGCCGCCTCGCTCGCCTATCTGATCAGCCAGTTCGTGTGGGGGCACGAGTTCCCGTTCTTCTCCTCGATCGTCGCCTTCATCATCATCGGCTTCGGCATCGAGAAGAAGATGCGCAAAGTGGTCGAGCTGGGCTGCGGCGTGATGCTCGGCGTGCTCCTGGGGGAGCTGGCCCGCCAGGTGATCGGCTCCGGCGCGTGGCAGATCCTGGTGGTCGTGTTCGGCGCGGGGATGCTCGCGCGCTTCCTCGAGTCCAGCAATCTCTTCGGCTTCCAGGTCACCATCCAGTCGCTGCTGGTGATGATCATGCCGGCCACCCCCACCATGACCCCGGGGGGGCGGGTGCTGGACGCGCTCACCGGCGTGAGCGTGGCGCTCGTGATCCACCTGCTGCTCTCCGGCAACCCGCGCCGACTCCAGTCCCGTGCCGCGGACTCCTTCTTCCGTGAGCTCGAGGACGCGCTGGTCAGCCTTGCCGTCTCCGCCCGCACCGGGGACCGCGGGGTGGCGCTGGCGACGCTGCGGAATCTGCGCGACGTCTCCCAGAAGTACACCGACGAGTGGAGCCTGGCCAATGACGTCGCCAACGAGATGGCGACCTTCTCCCCCACCGGGCTGCGCCATGCCGAGGACGTCGAGCGCATCCAGCACCTGCTGGTCGGCTCCGACCGGGCGATGCGGAACCTGCGCGTGATCGCACGTCGCCAGGCGGAGTTCCTGGAGGCCGTGCGCGGGGACGCCCATTCGACCCTGGCCGACGCGCTGCTCGCCGCCCGCGACGCCGTGCAGGAGCTGCGGGTCGCCGTCACCCATGAGGAGGTCGACTTCACCACGGCGCGTCGCCAGCTGCGGCTGTTCGGCTCCTATCTCACCCCCGAGATGCTGCTGCGCAACGACGAGGGGGTGCGGCCGGGGCGAGCCGGCCACTTCGAGGGCGTGACCCTCACCATCCAGCTGCGCTCGCTCGCGATCGACCTGCTGCAGGCCACGGGGCTCACCGCCGCGGAGGCCAAGAAGTTCCTGCCGAGCCTGGTCATCGCCGCCGACGGCGACGCGATCGGCCCGCGCCCGATGACGATGGAGATGAAGGCCGTGGAGCCGCCCGCCACGACCGAGGCGCTCGAACTGCTGATCACGGACCGCTCGGATCCCGAGCGCCGCCGCTGAGCGGACGGTGCGGTCCGGGGCGCGGGGGCCGCGGCGACCCGGGCGCGAGCGGCGGGGTCCAGGGGGCGAGGGGCGCGTCTGCGGGGAGCGTCCAGGGCGCGCCCCTATCCTGGAACGATGATCGCCCTCATCCAGATGTGGATCTTCCTGGTCCTCGCCGTGGCCCTGCTCGCCCTCGAGATCTGGGCGTTCGTCAACGCGCTGCGCTTCCGCCCCGACGCCTACACGGCTGCGGGCAAGCGCTCGAAGGTGTTCTGGTGCGTGCTGACCGGCGTCGCGATGCTGCTGGGCTTCCTGTCCCTGCCGTACCCGATCGGCCGCGGCAGCAGCATGCTGTTCATGCTGGCCGGCGTGATCATCGCCGGGATCTTCCTGGCCGACGTGCTGCCCGCGCTGAAGCGGGTCATGGGCCGCGCCCAGGGCAACCGCTGGTGAGCTGACCGCCGCCGGCCACCCCCGCGTCCACCCCGTCGGCCGCCCCTCGGGCACACCGTCGGCCGACCCTCGGGCACACCGCGGGCCGCCCCTCGGTCCGCCACCTTTTGTGAGTCCCAGGACCCATGCACCCTCGCGCATGAGTCCTGGGACTCACAGATTCTCGCCGCCCCGCCGCGCGCGGGGCAGGAGCAGCGCGGGCGGGGTGAGAGCAGCGCAGGAAGGGCAGGAGCGTCACAGGAAGGACAGGAGCGCCGCAGCGGCCGGCTCGTCTCCGGACAGGGAAGGACCCCGGAGCCATGGGGCTCCGGGGTCCTTCTCGTGCAGGCGCCGGGTCGGCGCTCAGCGCTTCAGGTGGTCGCTCAGGCCTGGTGGGTGCCGGCCGAGCGGAGGTTCTCGCAGGCCTCGACGATGCGGGCGGCCATGCCGGCCTCGGCCTTCTTGCCCCAGGCGCGGGGGTCGTAGGCCTTCTTGTTGCCGACCTCGCCGTCGACCTTCAGCACGCCCGAGTAGTTCTCGAACATGTGCGAGGCGACGGGGCGGGTGAAGGCGTACTGGGTGTCGGTGTCGATGTTCATCTTGATGACGCCGTTGTCGACGGCCTCCTGGATCTCCTCCAGGGTGGAGCCTGAACCGCCGTGCATCACCAGGTCGAAGGGCATGTCCCGGCCGTACTCGGCGCCGACGGCCTTCTGGATGTCCAGCAGGACCGAGGGGCGCAGCTTCACGTTGCCCGGCTTGTACACGCCGTGCACATTGCCGAAGGTCAGCGCGGTGAGGTAGCGGCCGCGCTCGCCCAGGCCGAGCTTCTTGGCGGTCTTCAGGCCGTCCTCGGGGGTGGAGAAGAGCTTGTCGTTGGAGACGTTCGCCTCCACGCCGTCCTCCTCGCCGCCGACCACGCCGACCTCGATCTCGAGGATCTTCTTGGCGGCGACGGACTTCTCGAGCAGCTTCTCGGCGATCTCGAGGTTCTCGTCGACCGGCACGGCGGAGCCGTCCCACATGTGCGACTGGAACAGCGGGTCCAGGCCCTTGCTCACGCGGTTCTCGAGGTCCCACTCGATGAGGGGCTCGACCCAGGTGGGCAGGACCTCCTTGGCGCAGTGGTCGGTGTGCAGCGCGACGTTGATCGGGTAGTTCTTCGCGACGGCGTGGACGTACTCGGCCAGCGCGATGGAGCCCGCGACGCGGTCCTTGATGGTGGAGCCGGAGAGGTACTCGGCGCCGCCGAAGGACACCTGGATGATGCCGTCGGAGTTCGCCTCGGCGAAGCCCTGGAGGGCGGCGGTGGCGGTCTGCGAGCTGGAGACGTTCACGGCCGGGTAGGCGAACTTGCCCGCCTTGGCGCGATCGATCATCTCTGCGTACTGATCCGGGGAAACGACTGCCATGGGGGCACTCTCCTTCGTCGGTGGGGTCGATGACGACCGGCGGTGCTCCGCACGGGGTCGTCCGATCGTGGCCATTGTTCCACAGGGCACCCGGCATCCTCCGGCCGGGGGTCCCGGGTGGACGGCTCAGCGCAGCGGGCCCTCGGGGATCTCGGCGTGCTGCAGCACCCAGGCGTGCATCGCGATCGCGGCGGCCGCGGCGACGTTGAGCGAACGGGTCGAGCCGAACTGGGTGATGCCGACGACGAGATCCGCCGCCTCCAGCAGCTCGCGGCTCACCCCCGGCCCCTCCTGTCCCACCACGAGCACCGCGTCGCGCGGGAGGGCGGTGCGCTCGAGCGGGACCGCCCCGGGCACGAGGTCGATCGCGACCAGCGGCCGGCCCTGCTCGCGCGCCCAGGCGATGAGGTGGGCGGCGTCGGGGTGGTGGATCTCGTGCTGGTAGCGGTCGGTGACCATGGCGCCCCGCCGGTTCCAGCGGCGCCTGCCGACGATGTGGAAGGCGCCGACGGCGAAGGCGTTCGCGGTGCGGACCACGGAGCCGATGTTCGCGTCGTGCTCGAGGTTCTCGATCGCGACGTGGAGGTCGTGGCGGCGGGTGTCGAGCTCGGCGACGATCGCCTCGCGCCGCCAGTAGCGGAAACGGTCCTCGACGTTGCGGCGGTCGCCGCCGGCGAGCAGCTCCGGGTCCATTCGGGGATCCTCGGGCCAGGGCTCAGGATGAGGGCCGACGCCGACCTCGCGGCCGGGGTCCGCTGCGCGGGGAGCCTCGCTCATCGCTCCTCGGCGCGCTCGGGGTCCTTCTGCTCCTCGAGCGCCTCGAGCTCCTGGGCGTCGGGGTCGGGCAGGCCGAGCCTGCGGCGCTTGCGCTCGCGCAGCACGAGCCTGACCGCGAACCACAGCACGATCAGCAGGATCACGGCGTAGGCGACGTTGGAGAAGATGCCGGTGTAGGGCTCGATGACGGTCCAGTTCGAGCCCATGAAGTAGCCGATGGTGATGAACAGGGTGTTCCAGATGCCGCTGCCGATCGCGGTGAGCAGGGTGAACATCCCGATCGGCATCGCGTAGAGGCCGGCCGGGATCGAGATCAGCGAGCGGATGCCGGGCACGAAGCGGCCGAAGAAGATCGCCTTGTAGCCGTGCTCGTCCATGAACGCGACGGTCTTGTCGTAGTCCTCCACGTGCACCAGCGGCAGGCGGATGAAGAGGACCCGCAGCCGCCCGGGGCCCAGCAGGCGCCCGATCCCGTAGAGCAGCCAGGCCCCGACGACGGATCCCGCGATCGAGGCCAGCAGCATCAGCCAGAAGGACTGGTTCGGCCCGGCGGAGGTCACGCCCGCCAGCGGCAGGATCACCTCGGAGGGGATCGGCGGGAAGATGTTCTCGAGGAAGATCAGCAGGAACACGCCGAGCGGCCCGAGGGCGTCCATGGTCGAGACGGCCCAGTCGACGATGTTCATGCTGGTGGCTCCCGGAGGTCGTGGTGGAGGAGTCGGACCTCGTCGGCCCGCCCCCGAGTCTAGGTGCCCGCCCCGGGCGCGCGCCCCGGCCCGCCCGCGGCCTGCCCAGGACCTCCACGAACGCTGTTCCGGCCGTTCACAGCGGACTCCCGGTCTACTCTGTGCGCATGACCTTCAACCCGAACGCGGAGATCCGCTCCGACAACGTCTCCGCCGCAGGTCGTGGCGGGGGCGGCTTCTCCCCGCGTGGCGGCGGGCGGGGCGGCGGCGGGCTCAAGCTCGGCGGCGGCGCCGGCTGCCTGCTGCTCGTGGTGGTCCTGATCTACACGCTGGTCGGCGGCAACCCGCTGGACCTGCTCGGCGGCAGCAGCACGCAGCAGGGGCCGGCGGCCGAGGGCGGCTCGCTGGACCACTGCCTCAGCGGCGCCGACGCCAACGAGCGCGACGACTGCCTGGTCCAGGCGACCGTGGAGTCCGCGGACTCCACGTGGGGTCAGCTCGCCCCCGCCGAGGGCATCGACTTCGTCGAGGCGCAGGGCCTCATCTTCTCCGACCAGGTGCAGACCGGCTGCGGTGCGGCGACCGCCGACGTCGGCCCCTTCTACTGCCCGGCCGACATGACCCTCTACGTCGACGTGTCCTTCTTCGACTCGCTGGCCACCCAGTACGGGGCCGACGGCGGGCAGCTCGCGAAGATGTACGTGGTCGCCCACGAGTACGGCCACCACATCCAGTACCTGACCGGGGTGATGGAGACCGCGGACCGCTCCCGGACCGGCCCGCAGTCCGACGGGGTGCGGCTCGAGCTGCAGGCCGACTGCTACGCCGGCGTGTGGGCGCATCACGCCGCGAGCTCCGTGGACGACGAGGGCAATGCGATGCTGCAGCCGCTGACCGCGGAGGACATCGAGTCCGCGCTCTCGGCCGCCAGCGCCGTGGGCGACGACCACATCCAGGGCGACGTCGCCGGCGGGCAGGTGCGGCCCGAGACCTGGACCCACGGCTCCTCGGAGCAGCGTCGGGCCTGGTTCACCACCGGCTACGAGCAGGGCACGATCGCCTCCTGCGACACCTTCGCCGCCGACCAGGTCTGATCCGGGCGGGTCGGGTCCGGTCGAGCTCCGGGAGCTCCGGGAGCTTCGGCCTCAGATCTCCAGCTCGGAGATGTCGTAGGCGGAGAGGTAGCGGTGCCCGGCCTGCTCGACCGCGTCGCGGGAGGCGTCGGCGCGGTGCACGATCACGGCGACCGCGGCGATGTCCGCGCCGGCCTCGGCGAGCGCCTCGCAGGCCGTGAGCACGCTGCCGCCGGTGGTGGAGGTGTCCTCGACCGCGACGACGCGGCGGCCCGAGACGTCCGGGCCCTCGATGCGGCGCTGCAGGCCGTGGGCCTTGTTCGCCTTGCGGACCACGAAGGCGTCCAGCGCATCGAGCGCCGGATCGGCGGCGGAAACGTGCAGGATCGAGGTCGCCACAGGGTCCGCGCCCAGGGTGAGCCCGCCGACGGCCTCGACGCCGGGCACGAGGCCCTCGCGCTGCAGCAGGTCGAGCATGACGCGGCCGACGAGCGGCGCGGCCTCGTGGTGCAGGGTGATGCGGCGCAGATCCACGTAGTGGTCCGCCTCCGCTCCCGAGGAGAGGGTGACGCGGCCGCGCACCACGGCGAGGTCGCGGATGAGGACGCGCAGACGCTCGCGGGCCTCGTCGATCGGGAGCTGGTGGACAGGATCCGTGCTGGTGGAGGACATGCGGCCAGGGTAGTGGATGCCCATCCCGTCAGAGAGCGTCGTCCTCGCGCTGCCAGGGGGCGCGAAGGTTGCGGCGGGAGGCCCGACGACGGGAGCGCTCCACCGACCGCGCCTGCAGGCGTCGGTACCAGTTCGGGGAGGTCATGGCGCGCACGAGCGGTCGCGGCGCGATCCGGGACATCTCCCCCGCGGTGCGGTACTTCACCGACGGGATCGACAGGATCGAGCCCTTGGCCGCATCCCTCAGCGCCTGCTCGACGACGTACGGGGCCTTCAGCCAGGTGATGCGGGGCAGCCCGTCCATCGACATCGCGGCCCGCTCGTGGAACTCGGTCTGGACGAAGCCGGGCAGCAGGGCGGTGGCGGTGACGCCGGTGTCCCTGAGCTCCATGGCGAGGGACTCGGTGAACACGGTGACCCAGCTCTTGGAGGCCGCGTAGGGGCCGGCGGTGGTGTACCCGGCGAGGGAGCTGACGTTGAGGATCGCTCCGCGGCGGCGCTGGACCATGGACCGGGCCGCGGCGTGGGAGAGCACGAGCACGGCCCGCATCAGGGTGTCGAGCTGCTTCTCGTGGTCCTCGATCCCCACCTCGAGGAAGCCGCCGCGCAGCCCGTAGCCGGCGTTGTTCACGAGCAGGTCGACGGGGTCGACGGGGTCGGTCAGGCGGACCTCGACCCGCTCGAGCTCGCGGCGGTCGGAGAGGTCGACCGACATCACCTCGACCGTGACGTCGTGGACGTCCCGGATCTGCTCGGCGACGGCGCGCAGACGGTCCTCGTCACGCGAGACGAGGACCAGGTCGTGCCCGGTGCCGGCCAGCTGCCAGCCGAACTCGAGTCCCAGCCCTGAAGTGGATCCCGTGACGAGTGCGCGCGCCATGGACAGAGTCTACGCAGGTCCGGAGCCTGCCATGGAGCATTCGAGGCGGACGCGCGCCCGTGCCCCGTAGGATCGGCGGCATGCGCATCGCGACCTGGAACATCAACTCGCTGCGGGCCCGGATGGACCGCGTGCTCGCCTTCCTCGAACGGCACGAGGTGGACGTCCTCGCCCTGCAGGAGATCAAGGCGAAGCCCACCCAGCTCGACCTGACCGCGCTCGAGGCGGCCGGCTACGAGGTCGCGGCGCACGGGCTGAACCAGTGGAACGGCGTCGCGCTGATCTCGCGCGTGGGCCTGTCCGACGTGCGCACGCAGCTCCCGGCCGTTCCCACCTGGCCCGAGGACGAGACCGGGGTGGTCGAGGCGCGTGCGCTCGGCGGGATCGTCGGGGACGGGCTGCGGATCTGGTCGCTGTACGTGCCCAACGGCCGCGAGCTGGACCACCCGCACTACCCCTACAAGCTGCGCTGGCTCGAGGCGCTGCGCGCCGAGGGCGCGCGCGAGCTCGCCGCGGACGCGGCGGCGAAGGTCGCGCTCGTCGGCGACTTCAACGTGGCCCCGCAGGACGACGACGTGTGGGACATGGACTTCTTCGAGGGCAGGACCCACGTCACCGAGCCGGAGCGGGCGGCCTTCCGCGCGGTCGTGGACGAGGGCTTCGCCGACGTCGTGCGGCCCGAGCATCCCGGGCCCGGGGTGTACACCTACTGGGACTACCAGGCGCTGCGCTTCCCGAAGAAGGAGGGCATGCGCATCGACTTCGTGCTCGGCTCCCCCGCCGTGCAGAGCGCGGTCACCGGGTCCTTCATCGACCGCGAGGAGCGCAAGGGCAAGGGCGCCTCGGACCACGCGCCGGTCGTGGTGGATCTGGAGCTCTGAGGGCGCTTCGGCCCGGGCGGCTCCCGCACCGGGTCCGGACATGGTGGAGCGGCGGTGCGATCGAGTCGCACCGCCGCTCCTGACGGGCCGTCTGCATCAGGATCAGGCGTACACGTGAAGCAGCTGCGGTGACGCTGTCGACGTCTCACAGCCGGTCCGTTGCGGGGACCAGTCGTACGTGGGTTCCGATGCCGGTATCCGTCGTGGTGCATCTCACACTACCCGCCCGGAGGGGAGGACGCAAGGACCCTCGTCCCGGCGACCTCTCCTCCACAGACCCCGTCCGTCCACCGTCGCGCCGACGACCTGTCGCACTCCGCCCGTGCTCGCCACGATGGCGGCATGACCAGCACCATCGCCTCCGCCGCCGACCGCTCGCCGAGCTCTGCAGGACCCGAGCGGACCTCAGCTCCCGCCTCCCTCAACCCCTCCGCGGCCCGCGCACCGAGACGGCCCCGCTCCCGCTTCCCGGGCGCCGGGCAAGACCGCGCCGGGAGCCCCGGGAGGCCCTGTCGGGGTGTCCGATGGGTGGGACCGGAGGGTCCCCTGCGGGAGCTCGTGGCGGACCATGCCACGGCGGCCGGCTCCTGGCTCCTCGAGGATCCCCACGAGACGGCGGGCTGCACCGTCGTCCCTGCCGACGCCCTCCGCGACGGCGCGCCCCGCTCCCCCGGCGCCGCCCCGGGCCGTGCCCCGCTGATCGTCGTCCTCGCCGCCGAGCAGGTGCCCGCCGAGCTGTGGCCCCTCGCGCTCGAGGCCGGTGCCCTCGCGGTCCTGCCGCTGCCCTCGGCCTCGGAGGAGCTGCTCTCGCGCATTGCCGAGCTCACCCGCACCCGCTCGGGCGCCCGTCTGATCGGCGTGACCGGAGGGTGCGGCGGGGCCGGCGCCTCGAGCTTCGCCGCCCGGCTCGCCGGGGCCGCGCGCCGCCACGGCCCCGTGGCGCTGCTGGACGCGGATCCGCTGGGCGGAGGGCTCGACCTGCTGGTCGAGGCGAGCGGCGCCCCGGGCCTGGACTGGTCGCAGACCGCGTCGCTCGGCGTCGACGATGGCGAGGCCCTGCGCTCGGGCCTGCCGCGCATCGACGAGGTGCACCTGCTCGTGGCCGGGGAGAGGCCCGGACCCGACCAGGAGGACCTGCCGCGCGTGCTCGCGGCGCTCGGCCCTCTCGACGGCACGGTCGTGGTGGACCTCGCCGCTGCGCTCGTCCCCTGCGCGATCCCTCACCTGGACGAGCTCCTGCTGGTGCTGCCCGCGAGCGACCATGCGGTGCGGTCCGCCGCGCGACGCCTGCGGGAGTGGTCGCCGCCGGCCGGGCTCACGAGAGCGGCGGTGCGCCGCGGCGGCGGGCTCTCCGCCGCCGATGTCGCCGAGGACCTGGACCTCCCCCTCGCCGCCTCCTTCCGCGACAGCCCCCGCGGCACGGTCCCGCTGCTGGACGTGCGACGCCGAGGTGCGGATCGCGCCACCCGTGAGCTGCTCGCCGAGCTCATGATGCAGGGGCCGGCATGAGCGGCCGGAGCACGGACGAGGGCTCCCTCGACACCCTGCTCGCGGGAGTGAGGGAGGACCTGGTGCGCTCCCCCGGCGCGGTGGACGTGCCGCGGATCGCTCGGGTGCTGCGCGCCCAGGGGCGGGTGCTGGGTGCCGCGGCGACCCTCGAGCTGACCGCGCGGGTGCGGGACCACGTCGACGGCCTCGGCCCCCTGCAGGGGCTCATCGCCCCCGGGGTCACGGACCTGCTGGTCAACGACGACGGGACGGTCTGGGTGGACGACTCGGGCGGGCTCCGTCCCGCGGGGCTCCGCCTCACCGCCGGCGAGGCGAGGGATCTCGCGGTGCGCCTGGCGACCTCCGGCGGTCGTCGCCTCGACGATGCAGTGCCCTGGGCCGATGCGCACCTCCCCTCCGGGATCCGCTTCCATGCCGTGCTCCCTCCGCTCTCCCCGGGCGGGGCGATCCTCTCGCTGCGCCTGCCCTCGCGGGACCGCCTGGACCTCGACGATCTCGAGCGTCTGGGGGCGCTGACCCCCGCTGTGCGGGAGGTGCTTCGCGCGCTGGTCCGCTCCCGGGTGCCCTTCCTGGTCACGGGCGGCACGGGCACCGGGAAGTCGACGCTGCTGGCCGCGATGCTCCACGAGGCTCTGCCGCAGGAGCGCATCGTCGTGGTCGAGGACGTGCTCGAGCTCGCCGTGGACCACCCCCATGTCGTGCACCTGCAGTCGCGGCACGCGAACAGCGAGGGCGCGGGCGCCGTCGACCTCACCGCGCTGGTGCGGCAGAGCCTGCGCATGCGGCCGGACCGGATCGTGCTCGGGGAGTGCCGCGGCGAGGAGATCCGTGAGCTCCTGCAGGCGCTGAACACGGGGCACGACGGCGGCTGTGGCACTGTCCACGCGAACACTGCGGCGGACGTCCCCGCCCGGCTCGAGGCGCTCGGCGCCCTCGGCGGGCTGGACCGCGGCGCGCTCGCCGCGCAGGTGGCGAGCGCCCTCGAGGTCGTCGTGCACCTGGGCCGACGCGACGGGCTGCGCGTGCTGGAGGAGATCGCGGTGCTCTCGCGCGGAGGGGACGGGATGCTCACCGCCCGGGCCGCGCTGCGCTCGCAGGGCGGGACGCTGCGGGAGGGGCCGGCCGCGGAGCATCTCGCCTCCCGCCTGCATCACGGGGCGGGCGCGGGGCCCGCCCGGGCAGCGGGACGGAGGGCGGCATGATCCCCGTCCTCGCCGTCGGCGCCCTCGCGCTCGTGCTGCTGTGGGTGCTCGTCCCGCCGGCGCTCCCCGCCGGAGCGCCGGTGAGGGCCTCCCGGCCCCGCCGCGCTTCGTCCGGTCCGCTGGACCTGGCCCGCACGGTCGAGCAGCTCGCGAGCGTGATCAGCTCCGGGGCGAGCATCCGGCAGGGTTGGGGTGCGCTCGCGCGCGCCCTTCCCGACGGGGACCTGCGGGATCTGGCCCGCGCCTCCGCCGCAGGAGCGGATCCGCGCCGCGCGGCGGGCGGACGGCTGCGCGGAGCGCCGACGGTCGCCTCGCTGGGCGCCGCGCTCGCGGTGTGCGAGCGGACGGGCGCCCCGGCCGCCGTGATGCTCCAGCACCTCGCCGACGCCCTGCGCGACCTCCACGACGCCGCGCAGGCGCGGCGCAGCGCCTTCGCGGGCCCGCGCTCGACCGCCCGGATCCTGCTCGTGCTGCCGCTGGCCGGACTGGGCCTCGGCATGCTCCTGGGCGGCGACCCGCTGCGGCTCCTGGTCGCCTCGACCTCGGGACGGCTGCTCGGCGGGGCGGGGACCGGCCTGACGGTGCTGGGCTGGTGGTGGATGCGCCGCCTGCTGCGCAGCGCCGACCCTCCCCTGCGCACGGAGGTGGACCCGTCGGTCGCGCTCGAGCTGATCGCCGGGGCGCTCGAGTCGGGGCTGCCGCTGTCCCGCGCCCTCGCCGCGGTCGCCGCAGCCCTGCCGGGAGGGACGGACGCCGAGGCGATGCGGGCCGTCGCCTCCGCCCTCGCCGCCGGGGCCCCTGCACGGCTCGCGGTCGACGCGCTCCCCGCGGAGCTCGACGCCCTGGGACGCTCCGCCGTGCTCGCGGAGGAGACCGGCGCGGATCTCGCGAGGGTGCTGCGCTCCGCGGCGCGGGACGCCCGGCGCGGCCGCGCCCGGGACGCCGAGGTGCGCGCCGCCGAGCTCGCCGTCCGCCTCGTGCTGCCCACCGGAGCGGCGCTGCTGCCGGCCTTCGTCGCCCTCGGCATCGTGCCGACCGTGATCTCCCTGCTGGGCGGCACCCTCTCCCTCACCTCCGGCGGAGCGTGAGGCCACGGATCACCGGGAAGGTCCCGGTCCGTCGTCCCCGCCCGGGGACGGCGTCGGCGGCGGGAGCCGCCACCGCGGGACGGCGAGCGCCGCCCCGCAGAACGAAGGAGGAGCACCATGCACTGCACGAGGAACCGACTGCGCCGCACCCTCGCCCGCCGCTGGCGGGACGAGACCGGCGCCTCCACCGCCGAGTACGCGATCACCGTGCTCGCGGCCTGCGGCTTCGCCGCCGTCCTGGTCGCCCTGCTGGCGTCCGGGGAGGTGCGGACCCTGCTGATGGGGATCATCACCTCCGCCCTGTCGATGGGGTCGTGATGATGCGGTCCGCCCGGTCGTCCCGCCTGCGGGACGACCGGGGGTCCGCCACGGCGGAGACGGCGATCGTGCTGCCCGTCGTGGTGGTGATGGTGGTGGTCGTGCTGCTGACCGGTGCGGGCCTGGCCTCCCAGCTGAGACTCGAGAGCGCGGCGCGCGGCGCGGTGCGGGAGCTCGCCCGGGGAGGGGAGACCGCGGTGGCGGTCGAGGTCGCGGAGCGGATCGGCGGGGAGGGCACGGCCGTGTCCGTCTCGGGCTCCGGCCAGTGGGTGCGGGTCGAGGTGACGCGCACGCTGCACGCCCCCGCGGGGCCGATGTCCACCGCGTCCTGGTCCCTCAGCGCCGACGCCGAGGCACGGCTCGAGCCGCAGCTGCTCGAGGGAGGGACGCCATGAGCACGTCAGGCGCGTCGGTGCTGGCCTGGACGGGGACGACGACCACGGTGGTGGCCGCCCTCGCGCTGCTGGGCGGCGGGGTGCTCGCCCGGGCCGAGGCGGGCACCGCCGCGGATCTCGCCTCCCTCGCGGGCGCCGATGCGCTCGCGGTCGCCCATCCGCACCCCTGCCGGGTCGCGGCGGAGACGGCCGAGCGCAACGGCGCGACGCTCACCGGATGCGAGCAGCGGGAATGGGACGTGCTCGTCCGGGTCGAGGTCGACGCCGGAGCGCTCCCCTCCGCGGTCGCGGAATCGAGGGCGGGCCCCGGGCCGTCGGAGGTCCCGGAGACGTGAGCGAGGACGGGCTCCGCACGAGACGAAGCCCCCGACGCCACGGCGACCTGCAGCCAGCGACCTACCGGACGGCGGACCTCGGGGCGGGGCCGGGTCCCGCGGCGGGGACCGCCTGCCCGGCGCGCCGTGCGGCCCAGGCGGTGACCCGCCCCAGCGGGCCGCGCCCCTTGAGCGCGGACCAGGCGGTGCAGTCCACGAGCAGCACCACGGCGGAGGCGACCCAGACGCGGTTGTCCGCGATCCATCCGCCGGGCCCCGCGAGCACGACCAGGGAGACCAGGTGCACCGAGTAGGCGGTCAGCGGCATCGATCCCATCGCCGACAGCGGCAGCAGCCCCCAGCGCAGGGGTCACGCGATCAGCAGCAGCCCTCCGATCAGGGCCAGCGCGATCCCGCCCGAGCGGAAGATCTCCAGCGTCGAGCCGGAGTGCGGCGTCAGCGAGATCACGGACTCGCCGAGCTCACTCCTCGAGCAGTCCCAGGAGCCGCACGGCCTGCGCCTTCGACAGGGGCTCGTTGCCGTTGCCGCACTTCGGCGAGACCACGCAGGCCGGGCAGCCCGCCTCGCAGCCGCACTCGGCGATCATGTCCGCCGTCGCCCGCACCCACGCGGCGGCATCGTCGGCCCCGCGCTCGGCGAAGCCCGCGCCGCCCGGCGCCCCGTCGTACACGAAGATCGTCGGCGCCCCGGTGTCCTCGTGCTCGGCGGCGGAGAGCCCGCCGATGTCCCAGCGGTCGCAGGTGGCCAGCAGCGGGAGCATCGAGATCGCGGCGTGCTCGGCGGCGTGCAGCGCCCCGGGCAGCTCCTCGGCGGGGATCTCGGCGGCGTCGGTGCGCTCGCGCGGGACCACCCACCACACCGCCTTGGTGGTCAGGGTGCGCGGCGGCAGGTCCAGCGGGTGCTGGGCGAGGACGGCCTGCGTGAACACGTCCCGCACCTGGTAGCCGGTGACCTGGTCGGTGACGTCCACGGTGCCGAAGCACAGCCGCACCCCGTCCTTCCAGGGCACCTCGCGGTCCACCTGGCGGATCCGGAGCGTCGAGGCGGACTGCGGATGGGTGGAGTGCAGCGGGTCCTCCCGTCGCACGAAGGCGACGGCCTGGTCCACGTCCAGTCTGTTCACCACGTAGCTGCGGCCCTGGTGGAGGTACACCGCGCCGTCGTGGACCTGGGTGTGGGCGCTCGCGGCATCGACCGTGCCCAGCAGCTCCCCGCCCGCCTCTTCGACGATCCGCACCGGCTCCCCGCCGCTGCCGCGCAGGTCGGTGAGCTCGTGCGCGGACTCGCTCAGCGTCCAGTACCAGCCGGTGGCGCGGGAGCGGAGCACGCCGCGGGCGGCGAGGGTCGTGAGCAGCTCCCGCGCCGTCGGCCCGAAGATCTCCTCCTCGCCGTCGCGGATCGCGAGCTCGGAGGCGGCGGCGCACAGGTGCGGGGTCATCACGTAGGGGTTGGCGGGATCGAACACGGCCGCCTCGACCTCGGCGCCGAACACCGTCTCGGGGTGGTGGACCACGTAGGTGTCCAGCGGGTCCTCGCGGGCGACGAACAGGGCCAGGGAGCCGCCGTCCGAGTCCTGCCGGCGGCCGGCGCGGCCGAACTGCTGCCACAGCGAGGCGCGGGTGCCGGGCCAGCCGGCGACGACCACGGCGTCCAGCCCCGAGATGTCGATCCCGAGCTCGAGGGCGTTGGTGGAGGCCAGGGCCCTCAGCTCGCCGCTGCGCAGGGAGTCCTCGAGACCGCGTCGCTCGCGGGCGAGATAGCCGCCGCGATAGGCGGCGATCCGCTGCGCGGCATCGGCCAGGCGCGCATCGGCGCTCTCCTCCGCCTTCTGCCCCAGCAGGCGCCGCGCCCCGGTGGAGACCAGCTCCGCCCCACGCCGCGAGCGGGCGAAGACGAGGGTCTGCACGTCCCGCTCGACGAGATCGGCGAGCAGCGCGGCGGCCTCGCTGGTGGCCGAGCGGCGCAGCGGCTCCTCGCGACGGCCCTGCCCGTCCCCGTCGGGACCCTCGACCTCCTCGCCGTCGTTCGCGTCGCGGCCCGGCTCCTCCCACCGCGCCGGGTCGCCGCGGCCGTTCACGCGGGTGCGCGCGCCCGGCTCCCACAGCCCGATCGTGAGCCCGGCCCGGGGCGAGCCGTCCTCGGTGACCGCCTCGACGTCCCGTCCGATCAGCCGAGAGGCGGACAGCTCCGGGTTCGCGGTGGTGGCGGAGGCGAGCACGAAGGTGGGATCGGCCCCGTACCGCGCGGCGATCCGGCGCAGGCGCCGCAGCACCATCGACACATGGCTGCCGAACACCCCCCGGTAGCTGTGGCACTCGTCGATCACCACGTAGCGCAGCGCCCGGAAGAAGTGGGCCCACTGCTCGTGCCCGGGCAGGATCCCGAAGTGGAGCATGTCGGGGTTGGTGAGCACCACGGTGCCGTGGCGGCGCACCCAGCGGCGCTGCTCGGCCGGCGTGTCCCCGTCGTACACGGCGATGCGGGCGTCGCGGATCCCGGCCCCGTCGGCGAGGGCGGTGATGTTGGTGAGCTGGTCCGCGGCGAGCGCCTTGGTGGGCGAGAGGTAGAGCACCGTCGCGCGGGGCGCCCCGGGGTCGATCTCCCGCGCCCCGATCGCAGTGAGGGTCGGCAGCAGGTAGGCGAGGGACTTCCCGGAAGCGGTGGCGGTGGCGAGCACCACGTCCCGGCCGTCATGCGCCAGGCGCGCCGCCTGCTCCTGGTGGACCCAGGGGGCGGTGATGCCGCGCTCGGCGAGGTGGAGGACCAGGCGCGGATCGGTCCACTCCGGGAAGCTGCCCCGTCGGCCCTCGCGGGCGGGCCGCCGCTCGACGTGGGTGAGGCAGCCGTGGCGGATCAGCGGTGCGCTGAGGTCGGCGAGCAGCTCCGAGGCCCTGCCTGCCCGCATCCCTCACCGTCCTCCCGCGTCCCCACAGGGTCTGCGCATTCTCCGCACGTCCTCCCCGGAATCCTCCGGGCGCGCTGGGGCACAATCGTAGCCATGCCCGCCACCACCCCGGAGCACGCACCGGCCGCCGCCCCGACCGTCCTGACCCCGGAGATCGAGGCCCTCGGCACGGACCTGCGCGAGTCCCGCTACGTCACCGAGCACCTCGAGGAGGTCCTCGGCGCCGTCGCCTCCGCCGCGCTGCGTCGCGAGGACCCGGCGCCGGCCCGTCGCCGGCTCGCCGAGAGCACCGATCCGGCCGCGACGCTCCTGGCCCTGTTCGTGCTCGGCGAGACCCTGCCGGGGGCCAGGGTCGCCGCGGCGCTGCCCACCCTCGGCCTCGAGGGCGCGCAGCGGCTCGGCCTGCTCGCCCCCGCCGACCGCCCCGCCGGCGACCGGCCCACGGCCGACGGGCACGATGGGCACACGGCCGACGGGCCCGCGGCCGGCGCTCCCTCCGTCCGCGCCCTCGTGGATCTTGCGCCCTACGCCGCCGAGGACGATGCCGGCCCCGTCCACTGGTGGATCGCCTCGGACCTCTCCGAGCTCGCGACCGGCGCCCCGCTCTCCCCCGAGCACGTCCTCGGCGTGGGCGGCGCCTCCCTCACCCTGGCCCGGATCACGCCCCGCACTCCGGTCGGCCGGGTGCTCGACCTCGGCTGCGGCGGCGGGATCCAGGCGATGCACGCCTCCCGCCACGCCGAGCACGTCGTGGCCACCGACCTCTCCGAGCGCGCCCTCGCCTTCGCCGCCTTCAACGCGGCGCTGAACGGGATCGAGCTCGACCTGCGCCGCGGCTCCCTCCTCGAGCCCGTCGTCGGGGAGGTCTTCGACCTCGTCGTCTCCAACCCGCCCTTCGTGATCACGCCCCGCGCGGACGACGACGAGCACGACCCCTGGACCTACCGCGACGGGGGCCGCGCCGGCGATACCCTGCTCGCCGAGCTGCTCGCGCAGCTCCCCGCGCACCTCGCCCCGGGCGCGAGCGCCGTCATGCTCGGCAACTGGGAGATCACCGACGAGGAGGACGGCTTCGCGCATCCGCGGGCATGGCTCGAGCCCGCCCTCGCCGACGGGGTCGACGCCTGGGTGCTGCAGCGCGACCGGGAGGACCCCGCCGAGTACGCCGGGACCTGGGCCCGCGACGGCGGGATCACGCCGCGCGATCACCGCTGGGACGCGCTGATCGACGCCTGGCTGGAGGACTTCGCCTCCCGCGCGGTCGAGGGCATCGGCTTCGGCTACCTGCTGCTGCGCCGCCCCGACGCCGGCCGACGCGGCCTGCTGCGCACCGAGCTCGCGACCGGCACCGGCAGCGGCACCCTCTCGGAGCACCTGGCCGCCTCCCTCGCCGCGCTCGACCGTCTCTCCGCGCTGGACGACGAGGCGCTCGCCGCGACCCGCCCCGTCCGCGCCGAGGACGTCGTGGAGCGCCGTCACCTCACCCCCGGCCAGTGGGACCCGCTCCTCATCGAGCTGGTGCAGGGCGCGGGCCTCGCCCGCACCGTGCCCGCAGACCAGGCGCTCGCCGCGACCGTCGGCGCGCTCGACGGGACGCTCACCCTCGGCCAGGTGATCGCCGCGGTCTGCGCCCTCACCGACGCGGACGTCGAGGAGACCCGTGCCCGGATCCTGCCCGCCGTGCGCGAGCTCGCGCTGACGGGGATGGTGACCCTGTGACGGCGCCCGAGGCCCTCCCCGCGGCGGAGCCCGCACCGCCCTCCCCCGTCGGCCTCGCCCGGCCGCTGCTGTCGCTGCTGGTCGCCGCTGTGTGCGGCGCGGCGGTGGTGCTGATGGCCCGCGGCGCGGTCGGCACCGCGAGCGGTCAGCGGCTGGACCAGCTGACCCTCTCCGGCTCCCGGAACCACGACGGCCTCCTCTCGCGGATCACGGAGCTCGCGGTGGAGACGGTGAGCATGCCGGTGATCATCGCCCTGCTCGCGCTCACCGCCGTGATCGCGCTGCTGCGACGCCGCCCCGCGCTGCTGCTGCCGCTCGCCTCGCTCGTGCTCGGCGCGAACCTCACCACCCAGGTGATCAAGCACCTGCTGGTCAGCCGCGAGGTGCTGGGCCCCGGCATCGAACCGACCACGAACTCCTTCCCCTCCGGCCACTCCACCCTCGCGGCGACGACGATGATCGCGCTCGTGCTCGTCGCCGGACGGGCCCGGCCGCTGGTCGCCCCGCTCGGCCTGCTGTGGAGCGGCGCCGCCGGCATCGGCACCCTCGTCACCGGATGGCACCGGCCCAGCGACGTGATCGGTGCGATCGCGGTCAGCGCCGCCTGGACCTTCCTCGTGCTCGGGGTGGACGGGCTGCACACGAGGCGGCGGCTGCGCCGCGCGGCCGCGCACGCCGGCCGGGGGCGGCGACGTCGCGGACGCGACCTCCGCCAGGACGTGCCGCGCCTGCCGCGGGCCGAGCTGGCCTGCGCCCTCGTGCTCGGCGCGATCGGCGTTGTCGGCCTGGTCGCCGGCGCCGCGGGCATCGTCGGCCTCCCCCTCCCGCTGGACCTCGCCGACCGGGCCTCGCAGCTCGCGGCCTTCCGCGCCACCGGCGCCGTGATCGCCGGCGCGACCGCCGCCTGGGTGGCGCTGGTCCTGGTGCTGCGCACGCCGAGCGTCCTGCGGACACCTCCGGCGGAGCGTGTACCGTGAGCAATCGCCGCGCACCGAGTCAGCGCGCGGCGGAGATGCGACCCCGCGACGGGGCGTGACGTACGGCCGCGAGCGACGCGGCGAGGAAGGACGCAGGCGACGTGACAGGCGGACGGCATCTGGTGATCGTCGAGTCCCCGGCGAAGGCACGGACCATCGCCCGATATCTGGGCGATGAGTACGACGTCAAGGCGTCGGTGGGCCACATCCGCGACATCCCCGTGCCCCGAGACCTGCCCGCCGAGATGAAGAAGGGGCCGTACGGGAAGTTCGGCGTCGACGTCGAGGGCGGCTTCGACCCGTACTACATCGTCAGCCCCGACAAGAAGAAGACCGTCGCCGAGCTGAAGAAGTCCCTCAAGGACGCCGACACCCTCTACCTCGCCACCGATGAGGACCGCGAGGGCGAGGCGATCGCCTGGCACCTGCTGGAGACCCTCAAGCCCAAGAAGTCCACGCCCGTCAAGCGCATGGTGTTCCACGAGATCACCAAGGACGCGATCCAAGGCGCGCTGGAGAACACCCGCGACCTCGACGTGCACCTCGTCGACGCGCAGGAGACCCGCCGCATCCTGGACCGCCTGGTCGGCTTCGAGCTCTCCCCCGTGCTGTGGCGCAAGATCAAGCCGTCGCTGTCGGCCGGGCGCGTGCAGTCCGTCGCGACCCGCCTCGTGGTCGAGCGGGAGCGGGAGCGGATGGCCTTCGTCGCCTCCGACTACTGGGACGTGACCGGCACCTTCGGCCCCGACGCCGAGCAGTTCACCGCGAAGGTCCAGACCGTCGACGGCGCCCGCGTCGCCACCGGCAGCGACTTCGCCGACGACGGCACCCTCAAGCCCCGCTCGAAGAGCGCGACGATCCTCACCGAGGCCTCCGCCCGCGAGCTCGTGCAGGTGCTCGGCTCCACCCCGGCGACCGTCACTTCGCTCGAGTCCAAGCCGTACACGCGCCGGCCCGCCGCCCCCTTCACCACCTCCTCGCTGCAGCAGGAGGCCAGCCGCAAGCTGCGCCTCGGCGCGCGCCAGGCCATGCGGGTGGCGCAGTCGCTGTACGAGAACGGCTACATCACCTACATGCGCACCGACTCGGTGACGCTCTCGGGCGAGGCGATCCGCGCCTCCCGCGCCCAGGCCGCCGAGCTCTACGGCTCCCAGTTCGTGCCGGACAAGCCCCGCGTCTACACGAACAAGTCGCAGTCCGCGCAGGAGGCGCACGAGGCGATCCGGCCCGCCGGCGACCACTTCCGCACCCCGGCGGACGTCGCCGGGCAGCTCTCCGGCGACGAGTTCCGCCTCTACGAGCTGATCTGGAAGCGCACCGTCGCCTCGCAGATGGCCGACGCGAAGGGCACCACCTCCACCGTCGAGCTGAAGGTCGAGAACGAGGGCCGCAGCGCGACCTTCCGCGCCGCCGGCACCGTGATCACCTTCCGCGGCTTCCTCGCCGCCTACGAGGAGGGGCGCGACGCCTCCCGCTACGGCGACGACGACAAGGGCGACGACAAGCGCCTGCCGCAGATGGAGGAGGGCCAGACCCTCCCCACCCGTGAGCTGGTCCCCGACGGGCACACCACCACCCCGCCCCCGCGGTACACCGAGGCCTCGCTGGTCCGGGCGCTCGAGGACCGCGGCATCGGCCGCCCCTCGACCTACGCGTCCACCGTCGCGACGATCCAGGACCGCGGCTACGTGCTGCGCCGCGGCACCGCGCTGGTGCCGAGCTGGACCGCCTTCGCGGTGGTGCGCCTGCTGGAGGAGCACTTCGGGCCGTTCATCGACTACGACTTCACCGCCCAGATGGAGGCGCAGCTGGACCGCATGGCCCGCGGCGAGCTGGGCCGCGCGGACTACCTGCGCGACTTCTACCTCTCCGACGGCTCGGGCGATGCCCCCATCGGGCTGAAGCCCATGGTCGACGACCTCGGCGAGATCGACGCCCGCGCCATCAACTCGATCGACATCGGCGAGGGGATCACCCTGCGCGTGGGCCGCTACGGCGCCTACGTCGAGCAGTACCCGACCGACGAGGACGGGAACGTCGTCGAGGGCGCGGACCCGCGCCGCGCGAACGTCTCCGACGAGGTCGCACCCGACGAGCTCACCGTCGAGAAGGCGAAGGAGATGCTCGAGCGGGCCAAGGACGACGGGCGCGTGCTCGGCACCGACCCCGACACCGGCCACGAGATCATCGCCAAGGACGGCCGCTACGGCCCCTTTGTCACCGAGGTGCTGCCGGAGCCCGAGAGCGCCGACGGCAAGAAGGTCCCCAAGTCGAAGCAGCCGAAGCCCCGCACCGGCTCGCTGCTGAAGTCGATGGACCTCTCGACCGTCACGCTCGAGGACGCGCTGAAGCTGCTGAGCCTGCCGCGCGTGGTCGGCACCGCCGCGGACGGCACCGAGATCACCGCCCAGAACGGCCGCTACGGCCCGTACCTGAAGAAGGGCACCGACTCCCGCTCGCTGGAGACGGAGGATCAGATCTTCTCGATCACCCTCGAGGAGGCCGAGAAGATCTACGCCCAGCCCAAGACCCGCGGCCGCGCCGCGGCGAAGCCCCCGCTGAAGGAGCTCGGCACCGACCCGACCTCGGAGAAGCCGATCGTCATCAAGGACGGCCGCTTCGGCCCGTACATCACCGACGGCACCACGAACGTCTCGCTGCGCGCGAGCGAGAAGGTCGAGGAGATCACGGAGCAGGTCGCGATCGAGAAGCTCGCCGAGAAGCGGGCCAAGGGACCGGCGAAGAAGAAGGCCCCCACGAAGCGCGCCACCACCACGCGGAAGAAGTCCACGACCGCGAAGAAGTGAACCGGCGCCGACGGACGAGGCAACGCGTCCGTCGGCTCTTTCGGCACGGTCCGGCCCGCACCTGTGCCGCCCGCCCCACGGTCACCGCCCGCCCTCCCCCCGGGAGAGGTCGGGGCCCCGCATGTGCTCACCGTGGGTGCGCGAAGCGGCGGGGCTCGCCGTCCAAGCGGTCAGTACCGCGCACTGCGAGGTCACATCGCCGCATCGACGGGCGGTCGGGAGCACTGAGACCATGCCTGCCCGGCATCTCCGGCCTACAGTGAGCTCACGTGCTCGAAGCGGACTCACGAAGGAGTGAACTCATGGATCGATGCCCGAGTCGGCGCACGGTCATGACCGGGGGCGCGGCCGCTGCGGCCGCGCTGGGCGTGACCGGATGCCTGCAGAACCCCGACCCGTCCCGCGGAGGCGGAGGAGGCGGTGCGGAGAAGTACGTGGAGGGCCAGGTCCCCGGTCCCGGGACCGTCAGCGTCCTCGGGGCGTTCGGCGGGCAGGAGGAGGAGGCCCTCATGGCCTCGCTCGCCGCCTTCGAGGAGGAGTCGGGGATCTCCGTCCAGTACTCGCCCGACCAGGACTTCACCACCACCATCCAGCAGCGGGTGGCCTCCGGCGACGCCCCTGACGTGGCACTTTTCCCCCAGCCGGGTGGCCTCTTCGACCTCGCCGCGCAGGGGCATGTCACGGCGATCGACGCCTTCCTCGACTACGACTCGCTGAACTCGACCCTGATCCCGGGCTTCCTCGACTCCGCCCGATACCAGGGCCGCGTCTACGGCGCCCCGATGAGGATGGCGTGCAAGTCCCTCATCTGGTACCCGAAGAAGGCGTACGAGGAGGGCGGCTACTCGACCGAGCCCGCCACCATGCAGGAGCTCTACTCCATCGCCGACGAGATCAAGGACACGGGCATCACCCCGTGGTCCGACGGCTGGAACGCCGATCAGGCCACGGGCTGGGTGGGCACCGACTGGCTCGAGGAGTTCGTGCTCCGGGTCCACGGCCCGGACCTCTACGACGACTGGATCTACCACCGAATCCCCTTCAACTCCCCCGAGATCGTCGAGGTCTTCGACATCCTCGGCGAGCTGCTGAAGACCGAGGGAAACGTGCTGGGCGGACCCACCACCATCCTCAACACGCCCTTCTCCGAGGCCCCGCTGCCGCTCTTCGAGGACCCCTCCCGGGCGATGTACGTGCGGCAGGGCAACTTCGTCACCGGCTTCCTCCCGGAGGACATCCTCGCGAACATGGACGAGGAGGTCGGCGTGTTCGCGATGCCCCCCTGGGAGGGCGGCTTCGAGGGACAGCCGATCCTGGGCGGCGGCGACCTCGCCGCACTGTTCACCCTCAACGACCACTCGGTCGCATTGATGAAGTTCCTGACCTCCCCGGAGTTCGGCGTCGAATGGGCGCAGGCCGGCGGCTGGCTCAGCCCGCACAAGACCTTCGACCCCTCGCACTACGCCGACGAGACCACGCGCCGCGTCGCAGAGATCGCCTCGAACGCGGAGGTGTTCCGCTACGACGGCTCCGACGTCATGCCCAACGCCGTCGGCGGCGGCAGCTTCTGGACCGGCATGGTCGAGTGGCTGAACGGTTCGAAGAGCGCCCAGCAGGTGTGCGACGAGATCGAGTCGGGGTGGCCGCAATGACCGCCGCGGCGACCCGCTCCTCGGGCTCCTCAGCGATCACGCCGCGGGGACGGGCGGGATCCCCCGCCCGTCCGGCGCTGCTGATCCTGGGGGCGATCGGCCTGGTGGCGACGGTGTGGCTGGTGTGCAACGCCTTCCTCGCCTTCGCCTACTACCCGCAGTGGTTCCTGCACTCCAAGCTGCTCATCGGCGCGCTGGGCCTGGTGTTCGGCATCGGCGGCGCGGTCGTGTTCTTCCGCTTCCTGAACATGATCATCGAGGGCCTCCCCTCCCGGCTCAGCGAGGGCCTGATCCCCTACGCCTTCCTCCTGCCGGCGCTGACGCTGCTGGGCCTGATGCTCATCTATCCGACGGTGCAGACGATCGTGTACTCCTTCGCGAACGCCGACTCCACCGACTGGGTGGGCCTGGCGAACTACGGGGCGATCTTCGGCTCCGCGGAGTTCTGGCAGGCCTTGCTGAACAACTTCCTGTGGATCCTCATCGTCCCGCTGGTCACCGTCGCCTTCGGTCTCGCGGTCGCGGTGCTGGCGGACAAGCTCTCGACCACCGGTGAGCGGGTCTCGAAGTCGATGGTGTTCCTGCCGATGTCGATCAGCTTCGTCGGCGCCTCCACCATCTGGGGCCTGATCTACGCGTTCCGCCCGCCGGACACCGCGCAGACCGGCCTGCTCAACGCGGTGGTGGTGGCCCTCGGCGGCGAGCCCCAGGCCTGGCTCCAGATCGACACCGCGCGGCTGAACTCACTGCTGCTCATGGTGATACTGGTCTGGTTGCAGACGGGTTTCGCGATGGTGCTGATCAGCTCCGCGATCAAGGGCGTCCCCGAGGACACCGTCGAGGCGGGCCGGATGGACGGCGCCGGCGAGGCACGTATCTTCTGGCAGATCATCTTCCCGCAGGTCCGCCCTACCCTGCTCGCCGTGTTCATCACGGTGCTGATCCTGGTGCTGAAGGTCTTCGACATCATCTACGTGATGACCAACGGCCGCGACAACACCGACGTCATCGCCAACCTGTACTTCCGCAAGCTGCTCGTGGAGCGCCAGGCCGGGGAGTCCTCCGCGATCGTGGTGGTGCTGCTGGTGCTGATCATCCCGATCCTGGTCTACCAGGTGCGATCCTTCAAGGCGCAGGAGGCGAACCGATGATGGGCACGATGAAGGACGGGCGTCCCCGCTCCCTGCTCGCGATCGTCACCATGGTGGTGCTGGCCCTGCTGTGGACCGTCCCGACGATCGGACTGCTGGTCACCTCGTTCCGCACTCGCGAGGACGTCGCCTCGACGGGGTGGTGGGACGCGCTGCTCAACCCCTTCGGAGCCGGCTGGACGCTGGCGAACTACGAGCGGCTGTTCGAGTCCACCACGGCCGGGTCCTCGCTGTTGAACTCGGTGATCGTGGCGGTGCCGGCGACGGTGCTGCCGATCATGTTCGCGGCCTTCGCGGCGTACGCGTTCACCTTCATGCGGTTCCCGGGCCGCGAGCTCCTGTTCATCCTCATCGTCGCGGTGATGGTGGTGCCGATCCAGGTGGCGTTCCAGCCCATGCTGGATCTGCTCGGTCCGCGCGGGCTGGGGATCAACGGACAGTTCGTGGCGGTGTGGCTGCTGCACACCGGCTTCGGGATGCCGCTGGCGGTGTACACGCTGCGCAACTACATGGCTACGCTCCCGAACTCGGTGATCGAGAGCGCGAAGATCGACGGCGCCTCGCACTTCCAGACCTTCTGGAAGCTGGCCGCGCCGATGTCTATGCCGGCCATCGCCGCCTTCGCCACGCTGCAGTTCCTGTGGGTGTGGAACGACCTGCTCATCGCGAAGCTGTTCCTGGGCGGCGGCGGAAACAAGACGATCATCGTGGACCTCCAGCAGATGCTGGGAACCCAGGGACAGGGCGAGGAGCTGCTGACCGCGGGCGCCTTCCTGTCGATGGTGATCCCGATGATCGTGTTCTTCTCCCTGCAGCGCTTCCTGGTGCGCGGTATGACGGCGGGTTCGGTGAAGGGCTGAGCGGAGGGCCGATCCGTCGACCGGGCCCCGGCCCGGGCAGGCGGTCCTCCGATTCAGCCATCGGCGCAACCGCGTCCACAGCGTCCCCGGCACCCCCGTGGTGTCGGGGACGCTCGGTAGATTGGACCCATGAGTCAGACCGACGAGACCCGCGGCGCCGCCCCGCCCACGCTGGTCCTGCCCGAACCCGCCGTCCCCGATCCGGCCTCGGCGCCGGGTCTGCGCTGGGGCGTGGTCTCCCCCGGCCACATCGCCGGACAGTTCACCGACACCGCCCATCGGGCGACGGCCTCGCGCATCGTCTCGGTCGTCTCCCGCTCCGCCGAGCGGGCCGCGGCCTTCGCGGCCGAGCACGGTGCGGAGCGCTCCTTCGACAGCGTCGAGGGCATGCTCGCTGCGGGCGGCATCGACGCGGTGTACATCGCCTCCCCGCACGCCCAGCACCACGAGCTGGCCCGCCCGGTGCTCGAGGCCGGCGTGCCGGTGCTGGTGGAGAAAGCTTTCACCCTGAGCACCGCGCAGGCCCGCGACCTGCTCGACCTCGCCCGAGAGCGGGGCGTGTTCGCGATGGAGGCGATGTGGGCGCGCTTCCTGCCGCAGTACGACCTGCTGCGCGGCGTGATCGAGTCCGGCCTGCTCGGCGAGATCGTCGAGGTCGCGGCCGACCACGGCCAGGCCATGCCCACCGACCCCTCGCACCGCATGAACGCCCCCGAGCTCGGCGGCGGGGCGCTGCTGGACCTCGGCGTCTACCCGATCTCCTTCGCGCAGATGGTTCTCGGCGATCTCGAGAGGCCCGTCGTGCGGGGGGAGCTGACCTCCACCGGCGTCGACGCGACGCTCGGCCTGCTCGCCCGGGGCGCGCGCGGCGGGTTCGCGCGGCTCGGCACGACGCTGCGCACCCGCACCCCGGCCGAGGCGGTCGTCGCGGGCACCGCGGGCACGGCCCGCCTGACCGGTCCGTTCCACGCCCCGGGCACGCTCACCGTCGAGCTGCTCGACGGCCGTTCCGCGTCCTTCGAGCATCCTGGCGCGCCCGGCGACGGGATGGCCTACGAGATCGCGGAGGCCGCCCGCCGGATCACCGCCGGCGAGCTCGAGTCCCCGCTGATGAGCTGGTCGGACACTCTGTCGGTGATGGGGACGATGGACGCCGTCCGCGCCGAGCTCGGCGTCGTCTACCCCGGGGAGGAGAGCGCATGAGCCGCACCGAGCCCGCTCCCGCGCCGCACGAGGACGCCCTGCAGGCCGCGGCACGCCACGCACCGTCGCTGCACAGCACCTCCCTGCGCGTCCCCGCGACGCACCCGCCCCGCCGCGGCGTGTTCATCTCCTTCGAAGGAGGGGACGGCGCCGGGAAGTCCACCCAGATGAGGATGCTGCGGGACCACCTGGTCACCGAGCGCTCCGTCGCCGAGGACCTCATCCTCACCACCCGGGAGCCGGGCGGCACGCCGCTCGGCGAGAGCATCCGCGAGCTGCTGCTGCACGGGGAGCACGTCGAGCCCCGCGCGGAGGCGCTCCTGTACGCGGCGGATCGCGCGCACCACATCGCGACCGTCGTCCGCCCCCATCTGGCTCGCGGCGGGCTCGTGCTCGGGGACCGATACCTCGACTCCTCCGTCGCCTACCAGGGCGCCGGGCGCGAGCTCTCGCCGGAGGAGATCGCGGGGCTGTCGCTGTGGGCGGTCGACGGGCTGCTGCCCCATCGCACGATCCTGCTCGACGTGCCCACCAGCGCCCTGGACGAGCGCCGCGGTTCCGAGGGCAGGGACCGTCTGGAGAGCGCGGGCCTGGAGTTCCACGAGGCGGTGCGCGAGGAGTTCCTCGAGCTCGCCCGCGCGGATCCCGAGCGCTACGCCGTGGTCGACGGGACCCGCCCGCGCGAGGAGGTCCATGCGCAGGTGCTCGCCTCCGTCGCCGAGGTGCTGAGCCTGTTCGACCCGACCTTCGAGCCGGCGCCCCCGCCCCGGCACCGGGACGAGCAGTGACCGCGGCCGCGCAGGCAGCCGGGGCGCCGCACGCGCCCGGGGTGTGGGCCGACGTCGTGGGCCAGGACGCGGCGGTCGCGCAGTTCCGCCGCGCCGCCTCCCCGGAGGGGTCCCTCGCCCAGGCCTGGCTGATCACGGGCCCTCCCGGCTCCGGCCGCTCCACCGCGGCCCGGGCCTTCGCCGCGACCCTGCAGTGCGAGCAGGGCACCGGCTGCGGGCAGTGCCCGGCCTGCCGCACCACCCTCGCGGGAACGCATCCCGATGTCACCGTCGTCGCCACCGACAAGCTCTCCATCGCGAAGGAGGAGGTGCGCTCGCTGGTGATGACCGCACAGCGCGCCCCCGCCACGGGCCGGCACCGGGTGCTGATCGTCGAGGACGCGGACCGCATGACCGCGGGCACCTTCAACGTGCTGCTGAAGTCGATCGAGGAGCCGCCGCCGTCGACGGTGTGGATGCTGTGCGCCCCCTCGGCCGAGGACCTCGCCCCCACCATCCGCTCCCGCTGCCGCCTGGTGACCCTCACGGTCCCGGACTCCGACGTGGTCGCGGAGCTGCTGCGCCGCCGCGACGGGATCGAGGACCAGCTGGCACTGCGTGCGGCGCGCGCCGCACAGGGCCACATCGGTCTCGCGCTGCGCTACGCGACGCAGGAGGGGGCGCTCGGCGCGCGGGTGGAGTCGGCGCGCACGCTGCTGGCCCTGCGCACCGCCGGCGGCGCCGTGCTCGCCGCCCAGGCCCTCGTCGAGCGGGCGACCGCCGAGGCCAAGGAGCACGCGGACCAGGTCGCGCTCGAGGAGAAGCAGCGCTTCCTGCGCTCGGCCGGGATCGACGACGGGAAGGTGCCGCCCTCGCTCCGCTCCCAGATGCGCCAGCTCGAGGAGGACGCCAAGCGGCGCCAGACCCGTCTGGTCCGTGACGTGCTGGACCGGTACCTGCTGGACGCCCACTCGGTGCTGCGCGACGTGCTGAGCCGCCAGCTGGCCAACGGCTCGGAGCTGGTGAACGTCGACGTGACGGGCGAGATCGAGCAGGCCGCCGCGCACGGCACGGGCCGCTCCACCCTCGCTCTGCTCGAGGCCGTGCAGGAGGCCCGTCAACGGATCGCGGGGAACGTACCGCCGCTGCTCGCGGTCGAGGCGCTGCTCTCCCGGATCGCCGTCTCCCAGCGCTGACCCCGCCGGGCACCGGGCCGGATCCGCCCCGCGCCCTCGCCTGGAGGTCACCGCGACGTCACGTGCGCCCCTGTTCCGGTCCTGGAACAGGAGCGCACGTGAGCTGCGGAGAGCGGTCCGCCGGCCCGAGGCCGGGGATCAGTCCTCGGGAGAGTCCGCCTCGGGGATGTCGAAGGACAGGGCCGGGTGCTCCGTCGGGGCCTGCTCCTGCGAGGCCTGCTCCGGCTCGGCATCAGCCGGCGCGGGCTCGGCGACCGGCTCGACGAGTGCGACGTCCGCCGGGGCGGAGCTGCTCTCGGCGTGCGAGCCCCCGGCCTGGACGGCGTCCTCGGCCTGGGACCTCTCAGCCGCAGTGCCGCCGGCCGGTGCGGTCGCGTCCGCCGCGGCCTTCTCGTCGTCGACGACCTCGACGTCGAGCTCGTCGACGATCACGCCCGCGCCGCGGGGGATCTCGGGCTCGCCGTCGTCCTGCCCGGTCTCGGAGTGGGCGCCGCAGCCGTAGCCGAGGTGGACCACGCGGCCGTCGGCCGGGGACCACTCGTTGGTGCACACGCCGAACTCGGAGCGCAGCGAGCCGGAGAGCTTCATCAGGAATCCGCAGCTGGTGCAGCTCGCGGGGACGGTGCCCTTGCGCCCGCGGGAGGAGGTCTGGCGGGGGCCGAACTCGCCGGCCTGCCAGCGCTCGGCGGCCTCGCCGCGGCCCTCCTGCGAGAGCACGCGGGGGCGGCCGAGCCCCAGCTCCCAGAGGGCGACGCGGTCCTCGTCCTCGTCGCCGGTGGCCTCGTAGCCCTGCTCGAGCCGCTCGTCCTGCTCCCGGTAGGGCAGCAGGTCGTCGGCGCCGACGTCCTCAGGCTTCAGACGCTCGGACCACGGCTCCCAGGCGGGGGCGAGGATCGCGTCCTCGCCCGGCAGCAGCGCGGTCTCGGCGACGGTCGCGGCCTTCGCACGGGAGGCGCGGGCCAGCACGACCACCCAGGACCAGCCGCGGTAGCCGGGCATGGTGCACTCGAAGACGTGCGTGACCAGCCGCTCCCCCGTCGCCTCGACGCGGAGGTGTTCACCGACCTGTCCGGGCTCGGTGACGTCCTCGAGCGCCTCGCGGGCGAGCTCGACGGCAGCCGCTGCGACCGCGTCGAGCTTCGGACGTGCGGTGCGGGGACGGCGGGGGGCGGTGGTCGGGGACGTCATCTCAGGCCTCGAAGTTGTCGGCGACGGCTCGCAGCACGGTGGCGATCTTCTGGGAGTGGCCGCGATCGGGGTAGCGGCCGTGGCGCAGCCCGGTGCCGGCGTCGTCGAGGAGCCGGATCAGGTCCTCGACCATGACGGCGAGGTCCTCGGGCTTCTGGCGGCGGGCGCGGGCGACCGACGGCGCGGGCTCGAGCAGCTGCAGGGAGAGCACCTGCGGGCCGCGGCGGCCGTCGACCATGTCGAACTCGACGCGGGCGCCGGGGCGGAGGGTCGTGACCCCCTCGGGCAGGGTGGTGGCGTGCACGTACACGCTCTGACCGTCCTCGTCGTCGAGGATGAAGCCGAAGCCCTTCTCGGCGTCGTAGAACTTCACCTTGCCTCGTGGCACCTGGATCCCATTCCTCATCTGGTGGTCGTCGTGGGGCGATTCTCGGATCCCGGGCGCGTGCGGACCGGCGTGCCGGCCGCCTCCACCCGGGAGGCTGCCGGAGCGGGTCCGGCAACACTCCATGCTATCGCGAGCAGGCCGGCGGCGGCGAGCGGGTTCGTGCGAGGTGACGACGGCCACCGCAGGGAACGACAGGACGGCGCGGGCAGGGCCCGACAGGCCGACGGCGCAGCGCAGCACGCTGCACGACGGGACGGCACTGCCCCCGCTCAGCGCCGGCGCTCGGGCGGGATCTCGCGGGTCGGGGCGTCGGCCGGGACGGGCTCGAGGCCGAGCCCGGCGAGGACCTGCTCGAGGATCATCGCCGTGAAGCCCCAGACGAAGGCGTCCTCGGGCAGCTCGAAGACGGGGCCGACGTCGTGCCCGTTCAGCCGGCCGCGTCGGCGCAGCGCGGCGTCGTCGAGGGAGTCGCTCCCGGTCAACGGCGCCCACACCAGGCGCTCGACCTCGACCGGGTCCTGCACCCCGAGCGGCGGGACCTCGGCGGACCAGCTCAGCACCGGGATCACGAGCTGCCCCCGCCAGGGCATCGGGATCGGGGCGAAGGCGCCGAGCACGTGCGCGTCGGCGGGGTCCAGCCCCGTCTCCTCCTGCGCCTCCCGCAGCGCGGTGTGCACATCGTCGCGGTCGCCGGGGTCGCGCTTCCCTCCGGGCAGGGAGAACTGGCCGGGCTGGGAGCGCAGGCGGTGGCCGCGCTCCTCGAGGACGAGCCGGGCGTCGGCCAGATCCGTGCCGGCGACGTGGATGAGCACGGCGCTGCGCCGCCCGCCGTCGGTCGGCATCGGAGGGGAGCCGCGTCCGTCCCGACGGGCCACGAGCACGTCCCCGCGCCGGGCCCGCTCGGCGAGCGGGGCGAGGAAGCCGGCTCCGTCGGGGAGCCCCTCGGCCGACGGGACGGCCGTGCTCATGCCGCCTCCCCCGCGCTCGGGCAGAGGTCGGCCAGCACGCACTCCCCGCAGCGGGGCGCCCGCGCCGTGCAGACGCGGCGGCCGTGGAGGATCAGGCGCAGCCCGAGCATCGTGAGGTCCTCGGCGTCGGCGCCCGTGCCGTCGGCCTCCACCCGCGCCAGGACGTCCTCCTCGACCGTTCGCGGGTCGGTGGCCGTCGTCCAGCCGAGCCGGCGCGAGAGCCGCCCCACGTGCGTGTCCACGGCGAGCAGGGAGTGGCCGAACCAGGCCCCGCGGACCACGTGCGCGGTCTTCCGGCCGACGCCGGGCAGCCGCTCGAGCGCGGCCTGGTCGTCGGGCACCTCCCCGTCGTGGTCCACGAGCAGCGCACGGGAGAGGCCGATGATCCGACGCGCCCGGGTCGCACCCATCCCGAGCGGGCGCACCTGCTCGGTGACCGCGTCCTCGTCGGCCTCGGCGAGAGCGGCCGGGCCGGGCCAGCGGGAGAACAGTCCGGGGGTGACCTGGTTGACGCGCACATCGGTCGTCTGCGCGGAGAGCACGGTCGCGACCAGCAGCTCGAAGGCGTCGCGGTGGTCGAGCTCGGTGCGCGCACCGAGGTGGAGGCGCTCGAGCCGGGCCGCGACGAGACCCGCGTCGGCGGGGGCCCCGGAGGCGGCCGCGGCGGGGCGGGGGGACGACCTGCTCGACATGCCGGAGACGTCTCCCTTCCTCGGAGATGGGCCATGTCGCCGCGAGCGCGATAGTGTTTGACCATCATGTGACAGCCGCCACCGCTGAACGTGGCGTCCGCCACAGGTTGTACAGCACGGTCCCGGAAGATCGGGACCCCACATCCAGGAGGTTCCGTGGACGAGAACATCGTACGGTCGTCGCCGCTGTTCGCCGCGCTCGACGAGGACGGCAAGCAGGCGGTCCTGGCGTCGATGAAGCAGGAGGACTACCACCGCAGCGCCATCATCTTCCGTGAGGGCGATCCGGGCGACCGGCTCTTCATCATCGGCACCGGCAAGGTGAAGGTCGGCCACGCCTCGGGCGACGGCCGCGAGAACCTGCTCGCGGTGCTCGGCCCGGGCGAGACCCTCGGCGAGCTCTCCCTGTTCGATCCCGCGCCGCGCAACGCGACGGCCACGGTCGTGGCCGAGTCGACCCTGTACTCCCTCTCGCAGCAGGACCTGTACCGCGTCCTCGCGCAGCGTCCGGAGGTGGGCCGCCACCTCCTCGCCTCGCTCGCGCGCCGTCTGCGCAAGACCAACGAGTCCCTCGCGGACCTGGTCTTCGCCGATGTGCCCGGTCGCGTGGCGAAGAACGTGCTCGACCTCGCCCAGCGCTTCGGCCGTCAGACCGACGACGGCGTGATGGTCGCCCACGGCCTGACCCAGGAGGAGCTGGCCCAGCTGGTCGGCGCCTCCCGCGAGACGGTGAACAAGGCCCTGGCCGACTTCGCCTCTCGCGGCTGGATCCGGCTCGAGGCCCGCGCCGTCCTCATCGCCGACGTGGAGCGCCTGCGCCGCCGCGCCCGCTGAGGCGGGCCCGGGCAACTCGCGCAGACGCCCGACGCCCCGCCCGCGCTCGAACGGCCCTCCTCCCCG